>JBDKTF010000517.1:0-5536 GCA_039680295.1 Anaerolineaceae bacterium | reverse complement strand
AAACCCGTAATTATAAATCAACCTGTCTCAATCGGGGTGGGTGAAAATGATTTGGCAATTGTCATCCTTCCATGAAGAGACTCTTCCAGACAATGAAGCCGTATGTCTCCTTCCTTGACAGCCCATGACGCTACACTTATAATTTGAATACTCAATAATTGAGTATTCAAGGAGGAAAGATGAAACGATTGTTGATGGCATTATTTGTGGGTATTCTTTTGCTCAGCGCCTGTTCGCCCGCTTCTCAGGCAGCGACCAGCGCTCCAACGCAGCCGGTCGCCGCAACCGAAGCCGCCGCTGAAGCCGCTCCAATTACGCTTACCGACGCCCTCGGGCGGGAGGTCACGCTGGCGACGCCGCCCCAGCACATCGTGATCACCGGTAAAGCGCTGTTCATGATTCTGGACGCGGTCTACACCTTCCCGGAAGCGCCCGACCGCATCGCCGCCATTGGCAGCGCAACGCAGGGCTCTGGCAACTTCATTTCCCTGGTGGACCCGAATTACGATGCAAAACAGACCCTGGGTAAAGACGCCGGGGCAGAACAAATCGCCGCGGCTCACCCTGACCTGGTCATCCTGAAAAGCTCCGTGGCTGAAACCCTGGGCAAGGCGGTGGAAGAACTGAATATCCCTGTGGTATACGTGGATTTTGAGACGCCCGAACAATATACGCGCGATCTGGCGATTCTGGGAAAAGTGTTCCAGAACGATGCCCGCGCCCAGGAAGTGGCAGCCTATTTCCAGAACACGGCGGCGGATATTCAAGCCAAAGTGAAAGACGCCACCACCAAACCGCGCGTTTTGATGCTCTATTACTCAGATAAAGACGGCGCCGTGGCGTTCAATGTGCCGCCCATGACCTGGATTCAAACCCAGATGGTTCAACTGGCGGGCGGCGAGCCGGTTTGGGCAGACGCAAACCCAAGCAAAGGCTGGACGACCGTCACGCTTGAACAGATTGCAGCATGGGATGCCGATCAAATCTTCATCATCGCCTATTTCAATGACCCTTCCGAGGTTGACGCCGGGTTGAAAGCCGATCCCCAGTGGCAGAACCTGCGTGCGGTCAAAGAAAATCAACTGTATGCTTTCCCCGGCGATCTGTACAGTTGGGATCAGGCAGATCCGCGCTGGATTCTGGGTCTCTCCTGGCTGGCTGAAAAACTTCACCCCGACACGTTCAAGAACGCGGATATCGTCGCCGAAACCAAAGCGTTCTATCAGACCCTCTATGGGCTGGATGATGCCTTCTTTGAGAAAAATATCCAGCCGACCTTCAAAGGTGATTTGCATTGAGTTCTGCTGTTCTGGAGAAAGCAGTCAGGCGTAATCAGAGCCGTCACTGGATCATTTTCTGGTTGGGCGTCGGACTGGTGATCCTGGTTGTTTTCTCCCTTCAGGTGGGTCGATATCCATCCCCTGGATTCATCTCGTGGGATCAGATCCGGCAGGACGAAATGGCGCGTACGCTGGTGTCGAATCTGCGCCTTCCCCGGCTGCTCACCGCGGTGCTGCTGGGAATGTCCCTCTCGGCTGCGGGAACGGTTTTTCAAATGCTGTTCTCCAATCCGCTGGTTGAGCCGGGATTTCTGGGCGTTTCTCAGGGCGCCGCGTTTGGCGCAGCGCTGTGCATCGTGTTTTTGGGCGGTTCCGCGGCGATGATCCAGGGGGTCTCGGCTTTCTTCGCGCTGGCGGGGCTTGGACTATCCTTCCTTCTGGCGCGAAAAATACGGTACGGCGGCTGGGTTTTACGTCTGGTCCTTTCAGGCATCGCCGTCTCGGCTTTGTTTTCGGCTGGTCTGGGAATCCTGAAGTACATGGCGGATCCGCTCAGCCAGCTTCCCGAGATCACTTTCTGGCTGCTGGGGGGATTATCCAGCATCACATGGACGAAATTTCTCTCCATCCTTCCCGCGACGCTGATCGGTTTGACCGTGCTTGTTTTGCTGCGCTGGCGGCTTAACCTGCTGGCGTTGGACGACCGCACGTCTTATTCCATGGGCGCAGCGCCGAAACGGGAACGGATTGTGCTGTTGACGGCTGCCGTTCTGGCGACCGCGGCAGTCATTTCGGTGGCGGGGATGGTCAACTGGGTGGGGTTGATCATCCCCCATATCGCCCGCCGCATTCTGGGCTCGGATACACGCTTCACCCTGCCCGCGTCCATGCTGCTGGGCGGTGTGTTCACTGTTCTGTGTGATGACCTGGCGCGCACCCTGTTCCCCGGTGAAATTCCACTGGGCATTCTGACCTCGCTGATGGGGGCGGGAATCTTTATGGCGCTGATGGCGTCGAATCGCATCAAGGTGGAACGATGATGGCTCCCCTCCTGTCTTTCGACCAGGTTTCGTACGGCTATCAAAAAGACCGGGCGCCGGTCTTTAATGGATTGAGTTTTTCGCTCAAAGAAGGCAGCATCACGGCTGTTCTCGGTCCGAACGGTGCGGGTAAAACCACCCTACTGTCACTGGCTTTGGGTTGGCTGAAACCCTGGTCGGGGTGCATCGCGCTGGATGGCGCCCCGATTGAGCAGTTCAGCCGCCGTGAGCTGGGCAAACAGATCGCGCTCATCCCGCAGAGCGAACACGTTCCATTTGAGTATTCGGTTCTGGAGTATGTTTTGCTGGGACGCGCGCCCTACCTTCCTCCCCTCGAAATGCCTTCCGCGGCGGATGAAGAAATTGCTTACCAGGCGTTGGAAAAGGCGGGCATTGCCCATCTTTTCCGCCAATCCATGATGGAGCTGAGCGGCGGCGAACGCCAGTTGGTTCTCGTCGCCCGCGCGCTGGCGCAGCAGTCTCGCGTACTGCTGCTGGATGAGCCCACCTCTCATCTGGATTTGAGCAACAAATACCGGCTGGCGCAGATCATCCGGACGCTGCGCGATCGTGGCACCACCATCCTGATGACCACGCACGAGCCGGATCTGGCGCTGGCGATCAGCGACGAGACCGTCCTGATGGAGAAAGGGCATATCCTCGCGTCGGGGGCGACCGGAGAAGTTGTCACCGGGGAAAACCTTACCCAGATTTACCGGGTTCCCGTGCGGATTGTGCCGGTGGAAGGCAAAAGTCAGGTTTTATGGATGTAAACTGCTGGATCATCACCGGAAATCGCGGGAGCGGAAAGACGTCTTTCTGCAAATCCTTTATCCAGGCTGCGCGTGAGGCGGGCTGGGATGCCGCGGGGATTCTGTCCCTTGCCGGGTTTAACAACGGGATCAAAGACTCCATCCGTGTCATGGATATCCGTTGGGGTATGGAAAAACAGCTCGCGTCGGTGAACCGCCAGCGCGAAAGCGATATCAAAGTTGGCAAATGGTATTTCGATCCGCGCACGCTGGAATGGGGAAACGACGCGCTTCTGTCCAGCGTGCCGTGCGTTCTGCTGGTGGTGGATGAATTGGGACCGCTGGAATTCAATCAATCCCAGGGGTGGATCAAAGCATGGAAAGTCCTTCATCTGGCGTGTTTTCAGCTGGCGCTGGTGGTGGTTCGTCCGGAACTGTTGGATCAGGCGAATGCTGCTCTTAAACCCACGCAATGTCTCTGGATTGACCGGGTGGAGGACGTGCCGGTGTATTTGCGGAACAGGACGCGCTGGCTGGATTGGCTCAAAGGATCATGAGATTGTCAAAAGGAATTGAGCATCGGCAGAAAAGGGATGATATAGTGTGGGAAACGCGCCATGATCCCATATTCATCCCTTCCATTCTTTGGTAAGATTACGTATCTACGATTGGATCAGCGAAGAGGATTGTTATGAACCAGATAATTGAAGAAGAAATGCAGAAGCTTTCTGATCAGGGTGAATCGTTCGCGCTGGCAACCATCCTGATGCGCAACGGCTCCGCCCCGCGTTCGACCGGCGCCAAAATGCTCGTCAGAAAAGACGGCACCATTGCCGGCACCGTTGGCGGCGGCATTCTGGAAGCGCGGGTGCAGGAACTGGCTGCCCGGGTGATTCAGGACCACCGCGCAACCATCCAGAATTACAAATTTTCTGGAAAAGACGCCTCGACCATGGACGCCATTTGCGGCGGACAGGTGGATGTGTTGGTGGAGTGGATCGATGCGACCGACCCTCATCTCGCCGCGCTGATCCACGGAATGCATGTCGCCCGGGAGCAGCACCGCAAAGCCTGGCTGGTGACAGTGGTCTCTGAAGAGACGTTTGCCACGGCGCATGCGCTGGTCCAACCGGACGGAACGGTGTTGGGAACCCTGCCGTCTGCGCTGACCTTCGAAACCGTCCGTGAAACGCGCCTGCCGCGCGGCATCGAAACGAGCGGGCTGCAGATCATGATCGAACCAATCAATATCTCTGGCAGCGCCTATATCTTTGGCGCTGGACACGTTGGGCGCAGCCTGGCGGAGTTCACCAAAGCCGTCGGCTTCTGGACGGTGGTGCTCGACGACCGCGCGGAATATGCCAACGATGAGCGGTTCCCCACCGCGGATGAGGTGGTCGTTCTCGATTCGTATGATCATTTGCTGGACAAATTTACCTTCGACCGCGACAGTTTTGTCGTGATCGTCACCCGCGGGCACATGAACGACCGCGCCGTGTTGGCGCAGATTCTCAAATCAGACGCCGGATACGTCGGCATGATTGGCAGCCGCCGCAAATGTGGGCTGGTCTTTGATGCCCTGCGGCAGGAAGGTTTCACCGAAGCCGACATTCAGCGCGTGTACGCCCCCATTGGCGTCGCCATCGACGCCGAAACCCCGGAAGAGATCGGCATCAGCATCGTCGCCGAAATGATTCAGGCGCGCGCCCGGCTGCAAAAAAACGGTTGAATCTGATTCGTTTGTGTCATTCCAGATACGCCCAAAAAAACCACCGCACGGTGGTTTTTTTATGTCTGTCGACGGCGGGAATCTGACGAAGCTATGGGGTGCCTGCCGTTGAACTTTGGGGATCGAGTCATGCCCCCGAATCGATGGAATTGTACAGTGACCCTTGTAAATTCTGGTGCTGCGTATCAGGGAAATAGTATAATTCGTGCCTTCAGTCAAATGGTTCGTTCTTTGCAACAAGTGCTCAGCCCCGGACTCACTGCTCTTCATGAATCGCAAAGGATCGGGTTTGAAAACCCGGACACCCGCGCGGCGTTGTTTTTACGTGTGCAAAGCGCATATTCAATGCATTTACTTCAATCACCTAATCAACAGGAAGACAAATGACCCCCATTGAAATTGAGATTTTGATCGGAATCATTACCGGTGTTGTGGTTGGGTTTACAGGCGCGAGCGGTGTGGTGGTTGTGGTGCCGCTGCTGACCATGATCTTGAATTTTTCAATGCACACAGCAGTTGGAACCAGTCTCTTCGTCGATATGATCACGCCCCTGTTCGTGGCGCTTTCGTATTATCGGCAGGGGAATGTCAACCTGAAGGCTGGATTATGGCTGGCGGTCGGCGCGGTGATCGGCGCGCAGTCTGGCGCGCTGATTGCCAATGAAACGCTTTCTTCCAACCTGATGAGCAAAGGGTTTATCTTTTTCATGTTCCTGATGGCGGTTTCCATGTGGG
>JBDKTF010000182.1:0-3414 GCA_039680295.1 Anaerolineaceae bacterium | reverse complement strand
CCGTCGCCTTCACCCGACAGGAAGAGCTGACGCCCCGGGCAGCCGCCCGCCAGCGCATACGCCAGACCTGCCAGCACCATCCCGAGAATGTTCCAGAGCAGGTTGCTGTGCGCAATCGGCTGACCGGTGTAGCCCAGGTGGAACTGTCCCAGCGCCAGATTGGTGATGAACGCGGCAGCCAGCAGTGCGAGCAGCCCGCTCAGCAGGTGAAAATCGCGCATCAAAATCACGTCGCGCACGGCGCCCATGGTGCAGAAGCGGCTGCGCTGCGCCAGAAAACCGATCAGCAAGCCGATCAGCAGCGAGGCGATCAAGGGTGCGTGCAGCGAACCGGGACCCTTTTCACTGAAGAAAATTGGTCCGCCTTCGCTGAACACGGGTTTAAAGACGAGCAGGAGCAGCAGCCCGATCATCAGAACGGGCATGATCCAACCCACGATCGCGTGCGTTTTCTGCCTGCGTCCCAGGTTGTACCCCGAACGCAGGAACCACACGCCGACGGCGATCCCGATGACCAGACCGATCAGACCGGGGATGGCGGTCAGGTCGCCCCCCGCCAGACGGAAATTGGCGCGCCAGGGGCAGCCGAGGAATACCAGCGCGCCGATCATGGCAAATGCGCCGAGGATAAAACGGACGATTGGCGCTGATCCTGATCGGGCTTTGAATTCGCGGAAGAGCAGCGCCGCGATGGTCGATCCAAGCACCAGCCCGATGATTTCGGGGCGAATGTACTGAACCATACCGGCGCGGTGCAGACCGAGTCCCCCGGCGATATCACGCTCGAAACATGCCACACAAATGCCCATGTTGGGCGGGTTGCCCAGTTTGACCAGTACGGGTCCTAAAATGCCAATGATTCCACCGACCAGAATAATTCCCCACCGCGAGGCAAAGAATTTCATTAAACGTTCTCTCATCACAGATTCTCCTGAAGAAAATGAAAATTACTTCCAACAACCACGGCTGTGGTTGTTGCGGGCGATTCTTTTATTGCGAGATCGGTAAGAGGAGATGAGGTAAAATCGCACCTTCCTTTCCCGCCGGGGGCGGAAAATAAAAAATCCGCTGGTATACGCCAGCGGACGACGAAGGTGCAGGTTCGACGATTAACGGACTGGCATATCCAAACGGTGGAATGAACGCTGACCAGCGTTCTGTTGATTGGCTCAGATGAAGTGATAGGTGTTGTAATTCATGCAGGCACTCGCTTGTGAGTTTCGTCCAATAATACTCATTAAATGAGGATTAGAGAAGTGACATTTTTCCTGATTTTTCCCGTTGATTGTGAAGGTGAGAGCAAAAAGGAAGAGGTAGGGGGCGGTCGATTTTATGACCGCACTGTTACTGTTACAAGGCGATGGCAATTTGGCTATTCTTGTCATTCATTCTTAAACACAAGGCAGACCATTCCTCATCATTTACTGGGCACAATTTTTCACCAACGATATAATTTGATTACCTTTTTTCGAGGAGCCGTGGTGAAATCATCCTTCTTCCATAAAACAATCCGGATCATTCTGATTCTGGCGGGGCTGGCTTTTCTGACGCCCCTCATTGCGCTTGTCATCAACGGCAGTTTTATGCGCCTTTCGGGGGATGATTACTGCTACCGGGCAGTGTTTCGCCAGGTGGGCTTCTGGGCAGACCCGATCTATTCCTATTTCAACGTAGCCATGTATTCCGCCAGCCGATTTTCGCTTACCCTGCTGTACGATATCAGCAGTCTGTTGGGTCCGTGGGTGAACGGGGTTCAGCCGGGTCTGGCGGTGGTGTTGTGGGGAATTGGATTGTACGGCGCCCTGCGGGCATTATCCAATCTGTGGGGGGTACCGGCAGGCGGACTGGAAGTAGCGCTTGCGGCTGCCGCCGTGGAATTCTTCTCGCTGTATTATTCCCCCGCGTTGGAGCAGGTGGTTTACTGGCAGTCCGCAATGCTGACGTATCTGGCTCCGCTGGTGGTGTTCACCTTCGTTCTGGGCATCATTTTGCGCAGCCCGCAGCGACAGCGTTTCTCCTGGTACGGCGGGGTGGGGCTGTTTTTGCTGTCTTTTCTGGCGGGTGGATTTTCAGAAACAGCGGACGCGCTGGAGGTGGGTCTGCTCGGGCTGACGCTGCTGACCATTCTGTGGGGAATGCGGCGTGGGAAAAGTCAATTCAAGTCCATGTTCCTGCCTGTCTGTGTTTCAATGGCGGGGGTGCTGCTGGCTTTATTGGTTCTCTTCCTCTCTCCCAACAATCATCTGCGGCAGGTCAGCTTGAATCTGCCGCCCCCACCGGATCTGCCGACCCTGATTGTCGATTCTTTTTATAATGTGCGCGTTTTTGTCAGTATTGCTGTGCGCAAACAAACCCTTCCCAACCTGAGTGCGGCTGTGGCGGGTTTCGTGCTTACCGGACTGGTTCTGCTGCGCACACAACGAATCCCCCGATTCAATTTCCGCAAATGGATCATGGGGTTGGGACTGGACGCAATCGTCTGTTTTGGACTGCTGTTCGCGATCATGACGCCCAGCGTGTACGGGCAATCCAGTTACCCGATCGCCCGCGCGCTGATCAATGCCCAATTCGCGGTTGTACTCGGCGCCGTGTTTGCGGGCGGATTGACCGCTGTGTGGTGGATGTCCTGGTTCGGGGATCGGATTTTAGCAAGTGATCATCGGAAGGCGGCGGTGGGCGCCACGCTGGCAGCCTGCCTGCTGCTGACCGGTTTCCTCCCGGTGCAGAAGGCGCTCGAGCAGTTTTCTCAAACTCCGCGCTACCAGCGCTGGTCGGTGTATTGGGACCAACGCGATGCGCTGATCCGCGACGCAGCCGCGCACAATCAACGGGAAATCGACGTGGTGGAGATCGACAAGATCATCCCGGATATCGGCGAACTCAACGCCAACCCCGATGCGTTCTACAACAACTGCGCCGAGATGTATTACGGTATGGAGCAGATCCGCGCCACCCTTCCCGGTTGGGATCCATCAACGAAATGATCCCTCAACCGGGATGAGGTACTCTCTGCTTGATCAAAAAAGGCAGGGGTGGGTCAATCGCGAAGATTAATCTTTCGGTGTTGATACGCCGTGTAATCCGGGATCAGCCGGTCATATTGGCTGTCCATCAGTGGAGACGAGATCATGAAATCCGCGGATGAACGGTTGCAGGCGATGGGAATATTCCATACCAGCGCCATGCGCAGCAGCGCCTTGACGTCAGGATCATGAGGCAGAGGCTCGAGCGGATCCCAGAAAAAGATGAGGAAGTCAATCTCGTTATCCACAATCTTGGCGCCAATCTGCTGATCGCCGCCCAGGGGACCGCTTTGCAATTCTTCGATGTCCAGCCCCAATTCGCGCTCCAGCATGGTGCCGGTTGTTCCCGTGGCGTACAGTTTGTGGTGCGCCAACAATTTATGGTTAAAGC
>JBDKTF010000015.1:0-3383 GCA_039680295.1 Anaerolineaceae bacterium | reverse complement strand
CAGGAAATTCCGCATCTGCGCGCGCTGCTCGACAGTGGCAGCCCGGCGGTGTTGTGTATGATCAAAAGTCGGGGTTTGAATGATCCCACCCAGAACCATCAGGTGGTGGCTGAAGCCTATGAATACGACCCGATTGACGGCGCGATCCGTGTTTATCTGTACGATCCCAACCATCCAGACATGGAACCGTATCTCGATTTGCCGCCCGCGCCAGACGCATTTGAACAGTCCACCGGCGAGAAATGGCGCGGCTTCTTTATCAACACCGCCTACCGGCGCGCCTGACCCCCGTCCATCCCGTTGGATAAACGATGGTAGAATCATGCCATCTGTTCGCATCTCATTTCTGGATCACTGAATCATGACTCTCCAAACCGAAAAAACGAACTGGCTGGATGCTCCCATTTCTTCTCATTTTCCAAAACTCACCCGCGAAACGCTGCTGGTTGTTCTGATCCTGCTTGCGGCGGTGTTCACCCGTTTTTATCTGCTCGGCGATCGGGTGATGAGCCATGATGAAGTCAATCATGTTGTCCCTTCCTTTGATCTTTATGAAGGACGCGGCTACGTTCACGATCCGGTGACCCACGGTCCGCTGCAGTTCCATCTGGTGGCGCTCTCGTACTTTTTGCTGGGCGACAGCGATTTTTCCTCGCGGGTTCCGGCGGCGCTGTTCAGCATCGCCACGGTGCTGTTCGTCTGGTGGGGATTTCGCCGGTATCTGGGGCGGTGGGGGGCGTTGATCTCCAGTTTCCTGTTCCTTATTTCGCCCTACATGCTCTTCTATGGACGTTACACGCGCAACGAAGCCTTTGTGGCGTTGTTTGGCGTGATCATGCTGTATGCCGTGCTGCGGTACCTCGAGACCGGCAAAACCTCCTACCTCTACCTCTTTACTGCGGTCACTGCGCTGCACTTTACGTCCAAGGAAACGGCGTTCATTTACGCAGCGCAAACACTGATCTTTCTGGGGGTGCTTTTCCTGGACCGCGTTACCCGGCGGGATTGGAAGCGCCCCGAATATTATCGTCCCTTTATTTTGGGGCTGATCATCTCTTTTGCGCTGGTGGCAATGGCGTTGGCGGTATACGCCGGAACCTCTGCCGGTATCCCGGCGGCGGCGGAGGGAGCGGCGCCCGCGGCGACGCCCATTTCTCCCTACGCGCTGATTCTGGGTGGGGCAGGGCTGTTGGGCGTGATCCTCTCATTGGCGATGCTGGTGCGCGGTTTTTCATGGGAATCCATTCGCCGGGAGCGTTCCTTCGATTTGTTGGTCCTTCTCGGCACGCTGGTGCTGCCCCAACTTTCGCCTTTTGCCGTCAAGCTGGCGGGTTGGAATCCGCTGGATTACACTTCTCAAGGCGCGCTGCACACCGCCGTCTTTCTGATCCCCATTGTTCTGATCACCATTCTCATCGGCGTCTGGTGGAACCGCAAGGTATGGTTGGGTAATTTTGCCCTTTTTTACGGTATTTTTATCGTGTTTTACACCACCTTCTTTACCAACGGACAGGGATTCTTCACCGGATTGGTAGGCTCGTTGGGATACTGGCTTTCACAGCAGGGGGTTAACCGCGGGGAACAACCGGTCTATTATTACGCGCTTCTTCAGATACCTGTGTATGAATACCTGCCTGCGCTGGGAACCCTGCTGGCGGCTGTTCTGGGCATTCGGCAGCTAAAGCGAGATAAACATCTCTGGCATCCCGGCGATGCTGAGTTGACCTCAGACGAGGCGGCTCCTCTCCCCGCAGAGGCTGTGGAACCTTCCGCCGCGGAGGAGACACCGATTTCTCCAGAGCGGCAGGAACCGCCGGTCTTGGCGCTGCTGCTCTTCTGGTCGGTTTCCAGCCTGATCGCCTACTCTTATGCCGGTGAAAAAATGCCCTGGCTGACGGTGCATATCACCCTCGGCATGCTGCTGTGTACCGGCTGGTCATTGGGATATCTGGTGGAAAGCACCCGCTGGCAGGAGATTCGCGCCAAAAAGGGCTGGCTGGCGTTGGTTCTGCTGCCGGTGTTTCTGATCAGCCTGATTTCACTGCTGGGCAATCTCTTTGGCGCGCGGGTTCCCTTTGCTGGAAAGACCACCGAACAATTGCAAGCCACCTATTCCTTCCTGTTCTCGCTGCTGACTTTGCTGGGTTCTGGCGCGGGGTTGGCGTGGATTTTCAGGCAGTGGGCGGATGCCGGGCAGGTGCGGCGAACGATGACGTTTGCCTTCTTTGCGTTGCTGGCGGTGGTTACCGCACGCACAGCGTTTCGCGCCTCGTATATTAACTACAATAACGCCAAGGAATACCTTGTCTATGCCCATGCCGCCCGCGGACCCAAGGACGTGTTGGCGCAGGTGGAGGATATCTCCCGGCGGCTGACCGGTGGGTTGGATATCCAGGTGGCGTATGACAACGATACGCGGTATCCCTACTGGTGGTATTTCCGTCATTATCCCAACCGCATCGATTATGACGTCAACCCGACCAATGATTTGCGCAATGCCCCCATTATTCTGGTTGGCGCGGATAACTATTCCAAAATCGAGCCGGTGGTGGGCAACTCTTACCAGCGCTTTGATTATATGCGCCTGTGGTGGCCCAATCAGGACTATTATCTGTTCAAGTGGGCGAACATCCAGGCGGAATACGATGCCGAACTGGCTGCCAATGGCGCAGAGTCTGCCCAACTCACACTGGGAAAATATCTCTCCCTTTCCTTGAAACATATTGGCGATTTTATTACCAACAGCAGTCTGCGCGATGCCATCTGGCAGATCTGGTATAACGCCGATTACACCTGTTACGCCGAAGTAACCGGCAAGAGCGGTCTGACCATGACGGATTGGTCGCCTTCCAATACCATGCGCATGTATATTCGCAAGGATGTGCTCGCGAAGATCTGGAATTACGGCGCCTCCGGGTCGGCGGACGGGGTTACCTTCACAGATCCCTACGAAGGCAAGAGCGTGAAACTGGAAGCCGCGCAGGTGGTGGGCGCGCCGGGCAGCGCAGAAGGGCAGTTCCAATCCCCGCGCAGCGTGGCGGCGGCGCCCGACGGCACATTGTACGTGGCGGATTCGAAAAACAACCGCATCCAACACCTGGCGGCGGATGGCACCGTGTTGGAAAGCTGGGGCACCTTTGGCGACGCGCTGAAGGGCGAGGTTCCCGGCGGACAGTTCAGCGAACCGTGGGGGGTGGCGGTGGGACCGGACGGCTCGGTGTACGTGGCAGACACGTGGAACAGCCGCATCCAGAAATTCACCGCGGACGGCAGGTTCCTCAAGATGTGGGGGGTGTTCGGCACCGCAGAGACGCCGGGCGGGCTGTGGGGACCGCGCGCGATCGCGGTGGACGGAACCGGACGGGTGTTCGTGACAGACACGG
>JBDKTF010000595.1:0-4529 GCA_039680295.1 Anaerolineaceae bacterium | reverse complement strand
CAGTGGTGGCGGTGGCGACGGCGCTGGGGATGCTGTTCAGCCGGAAAGCCACCTACGCGGCGCTCTTCCTCATTTTGAACTTCTCGGTGGTGGCGGTGCTCTATCTGATGTTGGGCGCGCCGTTCATTGCTCTGGCGCAGATCTCGGTTTACGCGGGCGCCATCATGGTCCTGTTCCTGTTTGTAATCATGCTGTTGGGCGCTGAAAAACTGGCGGATCAGGAGGCGGTGCGCTGGCAGCGCCCGCTGGCGGTTGTTCTGTCGCTGATCCTGCTGGCGGAAGGCGGCTATTTGCTGCTGACGCGCGGCGGCGGTTCCAAGATCATGTTTGCGCAGCCTCCGGCGGATTTTGCCACACCCACTGCTCTGGGCATGACGCTCTTCAGTAAATATCTGCTGCCGTTTGAAATCACATCGGTCATTCTGCTGGTGGCGGTCATTGGCGCGGTTGTGCTGACCCGCTCCGAGAAGAAATAATCAGGAGGGCGCATGGTTCCCTTAATTTACTACATTGCTCTGTCGGTGGTTTTATTCTGCATCGGTGTGGCGGGTGTGCTGGTGCGCCGCAATGCCATTGTGATGTTTATGTCATTGGAATTGATGTTCAATGCAGCCAATCTGGCGTTCATCACGTTTGCCCGCCAGTTTTTGCAGTTGGATGGGCAGATCGTGGTCTTCTTTGTGATCGCAGTGGCGGCGGCGGAAGTGGCGGTGGGATTGGCGCTGATCGTGGCGATTTTCCGCACCAAAGGCAGTATCGACGTGGATACGGTGAGCAGCCTGAAAGGGTAGCCTGGCGTCCATTGCGCGGAGAGGAGAAGAGCAATGCTTTTGAGTGAAGCGACAACCGTGGGTGGGTACTTTTATCTGGCGCCGTGGATCGTCTTTCTGCCCATCATCGGCTTGCTGGTCAACCTGATCTTTGGCGGCAGGCTCGGTGAAAAAGCCGTCGGCTGGATTGGCAGCCTGGCTTCGGGCGGTTCGTTCGTGATCGCGGTGCTGCTGGCGGTTTCTCTGGCAGGGCACCCCGAAAGCGTCACCATTCCGCTGGTGGACTGGATCACCATCGGCTCGCTCAGCGTCAACTGGGCGTTTCGGGTGGATACGCTTTCGGTGACGATGATGCTGGTGGTGTCGGGCGTGGGTACGCTCATCCACATTTATTCCATCGGTTACATGCACGAAGATGTTCGATACAACGGCGATCCGGGACGCTTCCGACGCTTTTTTGTGTACATGAACCTGTTCATCGCTGCGATGATGATTCTGGTAAGCGCCGACAACTTCCTGATGATGTTCGTGGGTTGGGAAGGGGTGGGGCTGTGCTCGTACCTGCTCATCGGTTTCTGGTATGAAAAGGGCAAAGACGGCATCGGCAACGCCGTTGCCGCCAAAAAAGCGTTTATCGCCAACCGAATTGGCGACTTTGGATTGCTGATCGCTTTGTTCCTGATCTTCTGGAAATTTGGCACCCTGCAGTTCGATCAGGTCTTCGCGCTGGCGCCGCAGATCGCGCAGCAGCAGCCGGGCGTACTGCTGGCGATTACGCTTTTCATGCTGCTGGGAGTCACCGGTAAATCGGCGCAGCTTCCGCTCTACGTGTGGCTGCCGGACGCCATGGCAGGTCCAACCCCGGTTTCGGCATTGATCCATGCCGCCACCATGGTGACAGCCGGCGTGTATCTGGTGGCGCGCACGAATGTGCTTTATTCGGCAGCGCCCGCGGCGCAAAACTGGGTCACCTGGGTGGGCGCAGCCACCGCGCTTTTTGCCGCCACCATCGCGGTGGGGCAGTATGACATTAAAAAGGTGCTGGCGTATTCCACCATCAGCCAGCTTGGTTTTATGGTGGCGGCAGTGGGAATGGGCGCCTACGTGGCGGGCATGTTCCATCTGGTGACGCACGCCTTCTTCAAAGCCCTGCTCTTCCTTGCGGCAGGCTCGGTCATTCAGGGCGTGGAGCACGGCGAACATGAGCGCCTGCTGAATAAAAAGGGAGACCATACCCTTCCATTGGGCGGGCACTTCGATCCGCAGGACATGCGCAACATGGGCGGGCTGCGTTCGCGGATGAAGGTCACTTTCTGGGTGTATCTCATCGGCGCGCTGACGCTCGCGGGGATTGCCCCGCTGGCGGGTTTCTTCTCAAAGGATGAAATTCTGGCAGCCGCCCGAACCTCCAACCCGGCGGTCTTTGTCTTCCTGATTGCCGCCGCCTTCTTCACGGCGTTCTATATGGGGCGGCAGGTTTTCATGATCTTCTTTGGCGAACCGCGCAGTGAGGCGGCTGCCAACGCAAAAGAGAATTCCCCCATCCTTCTGGTTCCGCTGGGGGTGCTGGCGGCGCTTTCGGTGGTGGGCGGCGGGCTGAACTTCCCCGGTGTGCTCACCCTGGAAAAATGGCTGGAACATACGATTGCTTCCGTGCATCCCGGCGAATTTGTCCTTTCGGTGGCGCTGATCTCGCTTGCGCTGGCGCTGGCAGGGCTCGGTGCGGCGTGGCTCGTCTACGGGCGCGCGCCGCTCAAAGCCAAACAGGCGGATCCGCTGCGTGCGGCGTTGGGACCGATTTTCACAGGCATGGAACACAAGTGGTACGTGGATGAGATCTACACCGCGTTGATTCTCACTCCCTACCACCGACTCGCTGATTTCTTTGCCCACCCGGTCGACGAAAAAGGGATCGACGGCGCGGCGAACGGTCTGGCGTCCGGCGTCAAGGGATTGTCTGTCCAACTGCGCCGCCTGCAAACCGGCTATGTGCGTTCCTACGCGCTCATGGTGCTTCTGGGCGTGGTCGCCATCATGGCGTATCTGATGATGAGATAGAGGTCAGGATATGATGCAACCCCTTACCCTGTTGACCTTCTTCCCCCTCGTGGGTGTGCTGGTGATCTTGTTCCTCAACGACCAGCAGAAAAACGTCATCCGTTGGACCGCGTTGGTCACATCTCTGGCGACATTCGGCATTTCGCTGTGGGTGCTGGCGCAGTTCACCGTTGCTGACCCCGACCTGCAGCTGGTGGTCAACCTGCCGTGGCTCAAACTGGGGAACGCAACCATCGCTTACTTTCTGGGCGTGGATGGTTTGAGCATCCTCATGGTGCTGCTGACCGCATTTCTGACCCCCCTCGCCATTCTATCGGCATGGTCGGCGGTGGAGGAGCGCGTGAAAGGCTTTATGGCGTTCTTCCTCGCGCTCGAGGTTGGCATGCTGGGTGTCTTCCTCGCCCAGGATATGGTGCTGTTTTACATCTTCTGGGAATTTACCCTCATCCCCATGTACTTCCTCATCGGCATCTGGGGCGGCGCCCGGCGCATCTACGCCACGGTCAAGTTTTTCCTCTTTACCATGGCGGGTTCCATTCTGATGCTGCTGGCGATCCTCTGGCTGGGATTGAACACGGGTACCTTCTCGGTGCCCGAACTGGCAGGAGGCGGGATCATCCCGGTGGCGGCGCAGATCTGGCTGTTCCTCGCCTTTGGACTGGCGTTTGCGATCAAAGTGCCCATGTTCCCCCTGCACACCTGGCTGCCCGATGCCCACGTGGAAGCGCCCACCGCCGGTTCGGTGATCCTGGCGGGCGTGCTCCTGAAGATGGGTGCTTACGGCTTTCTGCGCTTCAACCTGCCGCTCTTCCCTCAGGCGTCGGTGCAGCTCGCCCCGTGGATGGCGGCGCTGGCGGTGGTGGGCATTCTCTACGGCGCGGCGGTGGCGTTCCGTCAGAAGGATGTCAAGAAATTGGTGGCGTATTCATCGGTCAGCCACCTCGGTTTTGTCATGCTGGGCATCTTCGCTTTCAACCTTCAGGGGGTGGAAGGCGCCATCCTGCAGATGGTCAACCACGGTTTGAGCACCGGTGCGCTCTTCCTCATCGTCGGCATGATCTACGAACGCCGTCATACGCGTGAATTGGACGCCTTTGGCGGATTGTGGAAGGTGATGCCTGTGCTGGGTTCGCTGACATTGGTGGTCACGCTCTCATCCATGGGACTGCCCGGTTTGAACGGCTTTGTGGGCGAGTTCACCATCCTGCTGGGCGCGTTTGGCTCCGAAGTATTGGGCAGTCCCTGGTTCGCGGGGATTGCCACCCTGGGCGTCATTCTGGCGGCGGTTTATTTGCTGCACATGTTTCAGAAGGTGTTTCTGGGTCCCATCACCCATTCGGAAAACCTGTCGCTCAAGGATTTGAACGCGCGCGAAATTCTCACCCTCGCGCCCATCCTTGCCAGGATCTTCTGGATCGGGCTTTATCCCAACCCTTTCGTCGCGTTGATGGCGCCTGCGGTCGAAAAACTGCTGGCGGTGGTTCAGTCGGCTGCCGTAGCGCTGCATTAGTGGAGGCAAAACGCACATGACAAACACGGATCTTTTCGTGATCCTCCCGGTGATGATGACGGTTGGCTGGGCGCTGGTGCTTCTGCTGGTGGATTTATGGATCCCCAAAGCGCACAAGGGTTGGACGGCGGCGCTTGCAGCGCTGGGGTTGGTGGATTCGCTGGTCAGCATTCTGCCCCAGTTTGGCAGGA
>JBDKTF010000575.1:0-3596 GCA_039680295.1 Anaerolineaceae bacterium | reverse complement strand
AGCCCCCGGCGGACAACGCAGCAAGCCCTGAACACCCGCTCCAGTACGCTGGTAAAGCGTTTTCCCATGCAAATCAACGTGCACGAAGGGTTGGGGAGAATTGCCGTAATCAAAGCCAGGGACGATGGCGCCGCCCACCTCACCCATCGCCAGGCTGCCGGGATGCGCCGCCCGACGCGACAGCGTTTCCTCCGGAGTGCCGATGGGGATAATCCGTTCTGCACCGGCAGCGAATGCGTAAGCTGCCGTAGTGAAGGCGCGCAACACATCAATCACCACAATCGTCCCTTGGAACTCGTTTTCAGTTGAAAGGGTTGCGTAATGAATTTCCATAACTCAAGATCCTGTGTGTATTTGAAAAGCGCTGGAGAGTTGATCCCCAGCGCTTTTCGATCCGTTTCTTCTTGACTAAATGACAAACTTGCCGTTCTGATAGAGCAGCTCGTCATCCACTCGAATTTCTCCGCCCTGACGCAAATCGCAAATCATATCCCAATGGATGCCCGATTCGTTCTTCGCGCCCGTTTCCGGATAACCGGCGCCCAATGCCATGTGGAAGCTGCCGCCGATTTTTTCATCGAAGAGAATTTCTCCGGTGAACCGGTTGATGCCCTCATTGGTGCCGATGGCGAATTCACCCAGGTAGCGTGAGCCCGCATCGGTGTCCAGCATTTTCAGCAGGAATTCTTCATTCTTGTCGGCGGTGGCTTTTACCACCCGCCCCTTTTCAAACCACAGGCGCACGCCCGTCACCTCATGCCCGTTGTACAGGGCAGGATAGGTGAAGGTTACATATCCCTCGGCTGAATCCTCCACCGGACCAGTGAACACCTCGCCATCCGGCACATTGTTATGACAGCAGCAGTTGATGAAAGTGCGGTCTTTCACACTCAGCCGCAGATCAGTCCCCTCGGCTTTGACATGCACCTGGTCCTTGCCCTTCAACCATGCCACGATGCGGTCCTGCTGGACGCGAATCTTCTGCCAGTAGCCGACCGGATCATTCATATCCGGCATGCAGGCGTTATAAACAAAATCTTCATATTCGGTCAGGCTCATCTCGGCGTCCTGGGCATGAGCGTCTGTGGGGAAGAGCGTCAGCGTCCAGCGCAGATCGCCTTTCGCAGCGCGTTCCATCATGGTTTTGGAGACAGGCGCCCACGAACGTGAACGCAGCGCCATTCGCGCCGGATCGACGTTCGTCAACGCTTTGGTGTTGGCATCCCCCAGAATTGAAATCGCGACATCATAGGTATCCATCGCCATGCGGTAAGGCTCAGGGATATATGCGAGTTGATCATCGTTGGCATAGCGGTACAGAATTTCATTGATTCCGGGAACATCTGCCACTACCAATGGATAACCGCCCGCCTGCAGCACTTTGGCATAAATCGCCTTAATTAACGGCTCGCCAATCAGACTGCCGCGAATCAAAACTTTTTCGTGCGGTTTCACTGCTACTGAATAATTCACCATCAGATCAGCCAACTTTTCAATGCGTGGATCCATGATTCCTCCTGATAGAGTTCCGTTTTCGCCAATGGACTGATTCTACTTTGACCTGCTTCAGAATGCCAGATCACAAAGCCTTTTTAATCACCCGACGCAGGATGGGACGCCGCGGCGAGCGGCGCGCCGCTTCCACAAATCCAGCCGACAGAAACGTGCTTTCGAAGCCGGTATACGCCCATGGAGCGGGCACCTGATCGGATTCATAATGGATCGGGTAACCTTCAACGATTTCTGCGCCGTGATCGGCAGCAAATGCAACGGCGGCTTCCACCAGTTTAAGCGTCAGCCCCTGGCGGCGGTGACTGCGCGCCACAAAGAAGCATGAAATCGCCCACACTGGCTGATCATCCACCGCCTTCAACACCCTTGATCGCTCCAACCGCGTGTAATCTGCCCGGGGAGCCACGGCGCACCAACCGACGGCTCTTTCGCCGTCATACGCCAGAATGCCCGGTTCAGCGCCATCCAGCACCAACTGCTTTATGGCAAACCGATTGGCATCTCCGCTGTTCTCGCTGAACACGCGTGACGGCAGCCGCCAGTACATGCACCAGCAGCCGCCGCAGGCGCCGCGCGGACCAAACAGGGTTTCAAAATCATTCCAACGCTCTGGCGTCAGCGGAACAAATGTCAATTTCTGCTCAGTCAAGGTTCACTCCAGGTTTAATCACCATCACTTCCCAATGGCAGCTCATCCCGCCTGAAGCATCCTCTGAAGGATGTTCATCGTGCAGCACCTTCTGAATCTGGAAAGCCCGCAGCTCGCGTCCCAGCTCTTCCAGATCACTGAAATGGTGGGGAATGTCCCGATCTTCCCCCAGGTCTGGCAGATACGTATCCGGTTCCAGCAATTCTCCCTTTCCATAGCGGTAACTGCGTTTGGATTGGAGGGTAATCCATGCCATGCCACCGGGCTTCAGCACCCGATATATCTCCGCGATGGTGCGCCGCATCCCTGCCAGTGGATTATGAAAGATGACGTGAATGCTGATGACGGCGTCGAATACCCCGTCGGCATGCGGAATGGCGGTCATGTCGCTGCGCGTCAGGCAGACAGGCGCGCCCAGCGCTTCCAACTTCTGGCGCGAATACGATAATCCGCGCGGAGCGATGTCAGTTCCCACCACATTGAATCCCTGTTTAGCCAGATACGCCAGATGTCTGCCAGCCCCACATCCAAGATCGAGAATCCGCGCGCCTGCGGGCAAAGTTTCAGCCGCTTCCACCACCCGTTCGTGGGGTTCCACCCAGCGATTCTCCTCCTTCTTGTAAAGCTCATTCCACTCAGGCATCCATTCCTCCAGAAATCAGGTTTAAAAACGATTGCTTTTCGATGAGAATTTGGTAAACTATTTATTATGCTTCCATCATCGGGAGCCAATTCCCAGTGTGATGATTTCATTATAGTATGGAAAACATCGAGGAGGATATGCATGGATTGCACTGAAAGCCAATGGAAAACGCCAGATGGAACCAATCTCCATGTTTATTCCTGGAATGGATTGAAGGCTCCCAAAGGTGTGATCTGTCTGGTACATGGCTTGGGGGAACATGCCGGACGGTACACCCACGTTGCGCAGGCGTTGACCGATGCGGGTTATGAAATGCTCGGATTTGATCTGCCCGGTCATGGAAAATCCGACGGCAAGCGCGGTTCGACCGGATCATATGAAAAGCTCATGGAGCATATTTCACGCCTGCTGTCAGAAGCCGCCCGCACCTACCCTGGTTTGCCCCGTTTTCTATACGGGCACAGCATGGGGGGAAACCTGGCGCTTTATTACCTGCTGCGCCAGAAACCTGCCATTCAAGGCGCCATCATCACCAGTCCGGGGCTCCAACCGGGGCAGCCCGTTGCGCCTGCCAAACTCTTGCTAGGCAAACTCATGTGCCGCCTTGCGCCGCAATTTACCCTGGCAAACGGATTGGACCTGATGAATCTATCGCATGATTCACGGGTCATTCAGGTCTATCAGGACGATCCGCTGGTGCACGATAAAATCTCTGCAGAAATGGGCATCAACATGATCCGTAACGGCTCCTGGATCATTGAACATGCTGCCGAATGCAAGGTTCCCCTGCTG
>JBDKTF010000585.1:0-3869 GCA_039680295.1 Anaerolineaceae bacterium | reverse complement strand
AGATCGAACCAACCGAAGAATAGACGGGTCACCGTTTCGAATCAAAACGCAGGGATGCGATGATGCGCATCCCTGCGTTTTATATTCCGACAATCAATGCTGGCAGTGGGGGCAAAAATGGGTTCCGCGCTGACCCACCACTACGCGCTGGATGGGTGTTCCGCACACCGGGCAAGCCTTACCAGTCTGCTGATAGACGCGAAAATGATTCTGGAAATCCCCGCCGCGGTACGCCCAGTCGATGCTGGCGCCGTTCCGCGCAATTCCCTCGCGCAGTACCGTCTGAATGGCATGATGCAAATGTTCGGCTTCGATCGGGGTTACGTCGATCGAAAGGCGGTTGGGATGCAGACCTGCCAGAAAGAGCGCTTCATCGGTGTAGATGTTTCCCAGACCCGCAAGAAAGGATTGATCGAGCAGGAGCGGTTTGAGCTGGCGGCGGTGTGTGTGCAGCGCAGAGATCAGCCACTCGGGGGTAAATTCCGCGCCCAACGGTTCCGGACCCAGGTTCCCGAGAACATCCGCCGGGGTCTGTGTCCACCAGATGCGCCCGAATTTGCGCGCATCATCAAACACCAACCGCTGCCCGCGACTGAGTTCCAGCCAGAAACGCGCATGCGCCGGGAGGGGATCCGTCTGCGGTTGGACAAACAGATCGCCGCTCATGCGCAAATGCGCCAGCAGCACGCCTTCTGAAAGATGCAGCTGCAAAAACTTGGCGCGCCGGTCCACCGTGGTGAAGGTCAAGCCCGGCAGACATTTTTCCAGTGCGTCGGGCGTGGGTTGAGCCAGCGTTCGCTCCCAGAGGACGTGCACCCCCTCAATGCGCAAACCCGGAAGCGCAGCTGCACTTCCGGGGCGTCCTTCGCGCAAATAGCGCGCAATCGTTTCCACTTCAGGTAATTCAGGCACAATCCTAAACCCGAGAGTTTATTCGTTGAACATTTCACCCACGCTGCGACCCTCATTGGCGCGGCGTATGACCTCACCGAGCAACGGCGCCACAGATAGCACCTTCAAGCGGTCGCCAAACAGAGCGCGTTTGGCTTCAGGGATCGGCACGGTGTCGGTGGTAATGAATTCATCCACCGGCAGCGACGCCAGGCGCTCTGCCGCAGATGCAGAAAGCACAGGGTGAACGAAGGTCACATACACCGACCGCGCGCCGTGTTCCTTCACCAGGTTGACTGCCTGCACCATCGAACCGCCTGTATCGACCTCATCATCCACCAGAATGACGTCCCGGTCGGTCACATCGCCGATGATGGTGAGCGCCTGAGCTTTCGAATCGTTGGAGGTGCGCCGTTTTTCAATGAACGCCATCGGCGCCTGAATACCGGCTGCAAAATTGCGCGCTTTCTTGGCAAAACCCAGATCCACCGTGACGATGGTGGGAGCTGTCAGCCGCTGGCGAATGCTGGCGAGGTAATCGATCAGAATATAAAACGCGCTGAGCACGTCTCCGGGGATGGAGAAGAAACCCTGAAT
This sequence comes from Anaerolineaceae bacterium, assembly GCA_039680295.1. Lineage (GTDB taxonomy): Bacteria > Chloroflexota > Anaerolineae > Anaerolineales > Anaerolineaceae > JBDKTF01. The sequence continues at coordinate 2,381 of JBDKTF010000585.1, read as the reverse complement.
TTGACCCGCGTGCAGATCCAGCGTGATGTAGCGGTCTGCGCCGGCGACTTCGATCATGTCTGCCACCAGACGGGCGGTGATGGGTACGCGCGGCTGATCTTTTTTGTCTGAGCGGGCATAGCACAAATAGGGGATCACCGCGGTGATGCGCGCTGCCGAATCCAGCTTCAACGTCTGGAGCAGAATCAGCATCTCCATCAAATTGCGGTGTACCGGGGTGGATGTGGTTTGCACCACGTAGCAATCCTGACCACGCACGCTGCTGTGAAGTTTAACGAAAAGATTTTCGTTGGGAAATTGGATAATATCACGTCCGCACAGTGAGGTATCCAGATGCTGTGCAATTTGATTTGCCAGAGCCGGGCAACCAGTCCCCGCATACAGTTTGACATTACCGTACATCTGCTCATGGCGAGAATGAGAAATGGGCATACCGATCTCCGAAAAAGGTATTGATGGGTCTAAGAACCAATCATGACCCACCCATTGTAACCGAAAAATGTATTTCGCGCGGTTTTCAATGTCGTTTTCACCCCCATCCGTGGGTTTCATACACGCTCGGGCGAATTTGTTAACTGGGTGTAAAGTCCATCTAAAAACTTATTTGGGATAATTTATACAAACATGTTGCGTTGACACGGGGTGATAGAATATGCGGCTTTCAAAATCGATCGGTTGGGTTGCGTTGATCATGGCAGTACTCCTGGCGGGCAGCTTTCAGCCTGCGCATGCACAGGTGGAAGAACCCTATCTGCCAACCATGCAACCCCCGACGGAGCTGGCGCCCGAATCTGGTGAGCTCGCCGCAGACAGCACAGTTCTCAATTTTCCCTCGTTAAAGGCAGTCCTGATCGTCGGTCCCATGGGACCTGCAGATTATCTGACCGGGCAATTGGATACATCCAGAACCACCGCGGCTGCGTTACGAAGTTACGGCATGCAGGTGGTGGAGCTTTATACACCCAACGCCACCTGGCAGCAGGTGAAGAAGGAAGCCGCAGATGCACAGTTCATCCTCTACCGCGGTCACGGAATTCGCTGGTCGGCGGATGAAACCAATGTGGGCGGATTTGCCCTGGACGACGGATTGATCAGCCCGGATACGATCCGCCGCGAAATGAAAGTTGGGCGAAACGCCATCTTCATGTTTTTCTCCTGTTATTCCGCCGGTTCTGAAGGGGATCCAAACCGCGAACCGGTGTCCGCATCCACCGCGAACGGTCGGGTGGACAGCTACGCCAGAGCAGTTCTGGATATCGGTGCCGCTGGATATTACGCCAACTGGCGGGGAACCGCCTTCCAGGACATCATCCGTTCCCTGCTGCAAGGACAAACCCTGCTTCAAGCCTATCAATCCAATCAGGTCTCAAAAACCACGCTGAACTCCACCAATCCATCCCATCCGGATCTGGATCTGCGCATCGGTTATGATGAATTCAGCGCCACCAGCGCTTATTACGATAACGCCTTCACCGGCAAAGCCAACGCCACGCTGCAGACGCTCTTCAATGAACTCAAAGCGCCCGCGCAGATCACCCATATCATTCCCAAGGGATCGGGAATTGTGGAATATACTGTTCCGGTGAGCAGCAGCCTGAACCTCTCCATTCCCTGGACAGCCGCCATCACCAGCGGGGAAGGCAGCTGGCTTCCCGTCACCCAATGGAGCGGCACAACCGGTGAATCCCTTTTGCTGCAGGTCGATACGACCCTGATCCCCGAAAACATCCGGCAGAGCGCTGTGCTTCACATCCATACCAACGACCCCAACGTGGCAAACCCTGACCTGGATGTTCCCATTGAGATCATTGTGACGTGCTATCGTTACAAGGTCAATCTTCCATTGGTGCTTCGGTAAGAATTTTCAATCGCACCAAATTCAAGCACTTAATCCTCTTCCCATTTCAGACATTTTCGGTTATAAAAATAACGGTTTGGATGTTCATCACACATCCAGCCATTTATATATTCCAATCTCTGTTGGGAGAAGATCATTTGAAGCAAGCATGGAAATTCCTGATCGTGGGGGCAATTTTCATCCTCATCGCCGCCCCACTTCAGCCAATCCACGCGCAGTCGCTTTCTCCGGATGGTCCGGTGGAAGGCAGTATTCCGCCCATCTCGACAGAAACCGTATCCACGAGCACATTCGATGCCAGCACCCTGGCAGTTGGGAAGCTGCCGCCCTTAAAAGCGCTGCTCGTTCTGGGTCCGCTCTCTCCTGTTGAAGAATTTAACGCCCAGAAAGCCATCATGGATGCCACCGCAGATAAATTGACCTCTTATGGCATTCAGGTTGTCAAAAGCTACGCGCCGAACAACAACTGGAACACCATCATCACCGAAGCCGCCACCAGTCAGTTTTTTATCTACCGCGGACA
>JBDKTF010000268.1:0-2518 GCA_039680295.1 Anaerolineaceae bacterium | reverse complement strand
CGCCAGTCTGGCGCCCTTCAATGGTTTGCGGCAAACGTTTCCTTCCGCCAGCCGGTAATCGGCATCCGGCAGATTGAAAATCACGCGCCGACCTCCCGCCAGACGCACATTGACGTCTGATTCCGGCAGTTTATAATGCGGTTGACCGCCCGGCAGGTGGCGGTAATCGTGATTCTGGTGCACGATCTGAATATCCGCCGTCGCGTCCACAGTCAACCAGCCTTCATGCCGTGCCCAGTATATCATCCAGTTATCCCAACCGGCACGCCCGATGGCAAATTCCGGCATCCAGGCGAAACACGTTCGCGGGTAAAGGAAGTAATCCGAACCGGTCGGCGTGTGCAGCGACCCGTTTTCCTGCACCCTCCGGCGCAGGTTTGCCGCCCAATCCGCGTCAAAATTCAATCCGGTCGTCACGTCCAGGTCCCAGCGCTGTCCCACGCCCAAAAACGGCTTGCGCGCGGTCTGAAGCGCCCGCGCGCCGCTGACAAAATTCGGCAGCAGCAGAATATCGGCATTGACGTAAGCCAGCAGCGGGGTTGTGCTGTTCTGCCGCGCCAGCTCGAACAAAGAACTGACCAGCGGTGTGCCCTGTGCATTCCGTTTCACTTCGCGGATCAGGCGCACACCCAGTTCTTCAGCCGCCTCCGGCAGTCCCTCTTCGTCGCCCAGCAGCATCACCTCCACCGCATCTCCCAATGCCAGCCAGGAACGAATGGCATTGCGCTGAATGGTGGCGATATGCGGGTTGGTAAACGGTTTGGGCGCCGAGAAGACGGTGATCAATGCGGTCATTTCTTCTCCTCAACCGGCATCGTCGGGAACGGCAGCCATGCCTGACCCGGCAGCAGGCGTTCGAGAACGCGGCGGTAAGCCATGCCCAACCTGCGTTTGATCCGTACGCTGCCTTCCGGGCGCACCGTTAAATCCGCCGGCGCGGTTGTTGGACGCGCCAGCACGGTGATGTACAACCCCAACACGTTCGAGCGCGGTTGTCCATGGACATGCAGCGCGTCCACCCGGTAACCCGCCAGGCGAAGCGTTTCCAAAAGGGTGTGTTTGCTGAAGGCATGCAGATGAGCGATTTCGTACGAGTTATGAATATACAAATTGGGCACTTCCAGCAGGAAAGCGCCATCCGGAGCCAGCCAACGTTCGCGCAGATCGGCTAACGTCTGCACCGGTTCCGGCAGGTGTTCCAATACGTGGATCAGACTGATCAGGTCGAACCGCTGTCCGTTTTTATCATTCAGGTCATTCACAGAGGGCAGCATGGTAAGCCCGCGCGATTCTGCATATGCGCGGTGCGAATTGGACAGCTCCACGCCCAGCACCTCGGCGCCAAATTCGATCTTCGTGCGGTGGATCAGCGAACCCGTCGATGCGCCGATATCCAGATGGCGCTTCACCGATTGCACGCCCCGGGCTTTCAACCAGCTCACCAGCAAACGCGCGCGCGTTTCTTCAATGGCGAGATTTTTCTCGCTGACCCGATCTTCGCCTTCCATCAGTTTTCGGTAGTCTTTGGCGTAAAAATCGGTCAGGTCTTCTTTCTTCCAATCCTCGTTTTGAAAAACCATCCCGCAGCGGCTGCACAGGCGGTATTCGATCGTCCGTCCTTCGACGTTCAGTGTGTCGAAAGTTTCACCTTGCTCGCTGCGGCATAAGGGACAGGTTTGTGTCATGATTTCACCCATGTTTGTTGTAAAGCTTCTGACCCACCCCGGCGTTGATCTGCGCCAGTTCAGGCTCGCGCTGCATTAAATCGAGTATCTCAAGCCAGGTAAAATCGGTGCGTCCATTGAAACGCACGTACACCTGACGGATGAATTCCAGATCGGCAGGGGTATCCACCGTCCAACGCAGCGCGCCATAATCGGGGTCATGATCCACGCGCAGCACTTTGAAACGTCCCGGCACTTCGTAAAGATAGGGCATCACATGCTCGCGCTGATATTTCTGATCGGCTTCCTGCCAGGCGCGTTCCAGCGCTGCCATTGAACACACTTCCGTGTCCAGTCCGATGGGTTAGGTGCGCCCCCACGGCGGGGGCAGCCGGTTGGCGGCGAAATCCACACCAGAACGCAGAAATTCATTCACCGTATGGTCGATTTCGCCGGGATCAATCACCGGGCAGTCCGCGGTGATGCGCACCACCACGTCCGCAGCCTGAGCGCGCGCCGCCTGGATATAACGGTCCAGCACATCCTGCAAAGAACCGCGAAAAACGGGAATGCCGCGTTCCGCGCAAAACTGCGCCAGCGGGTCGTCGCTGGGATCCACCGAGGTCACCACAACGGTGTTGGTCAATGTCCGGGCACGGAGCACACGCACCACCACCCGCCAGATCATCGGCTCTCCGCTGATCTCATGCATCACTTTTCCCGGCAAGCGCGTGGACGTCATCCGCGCCTGAATCAATGCCACAATGTTCAAAACATCCTCCAATTCCTCCTCTCCCATGAGGAAGAGGGTTGGGGTGAGGGTATCTGCCCACCATCCCCGGACGACCCCGCAG
>JBDKTF010000503.1:0-1914 GCA_039680295.1 Anaerolineaceae bacterium | reverse complement strand
AGGATTTGTAATTATCCTTGGCGCCGTAAATGGCATCAAAGTAGGGCGGCAGCCCGAGAAGTGCGGATTCTTCGAAGACATATTTTTCATCGGTGCCAGACGCCAAAAAGCAGTGCACGCCGCGGGCTTTGAGCAGGTTCAGCCATTCAAATGCGCCGGGAACGGTCATCTCTTCCGGTTGGGCGGCGCCGCTTTTCAAGGCAGCGATGCGGTTCTTGATATGCTCATTTAGCCGGTCGTTGTACATGGATTTATAAACCAGCGGATCCTGGGCGGTGCCACCGCGTTGGGTGATTTCTTCGCACAACTGGATCATCTGGTAAATGGTTTGTTTGCCGGTGAGGCGGGTGACGAAATCGTTGACGACCCGTTCGAGCTGGGCGCGGTCTTCGTGGTGAGGGGTCTGTTCCAGAATTTCGACCATCATCGGAATCATGATCTCTTGCCAGCCTTCGCGGATGAGGGAAATGGTGCCGTCGAAATCAAAGAGAGCATAATGGATCTGCCCGCGTTGAATATTGGGGTGAATCACCTCGATTTGCGCGTCGAGCAGGGAAGGAGTGGATGAGTTCATCAGTTCAATCATCTCCGAAATAAGATAATTCCATTATACTCGAAAACTTACTTAAATTGAATAACTTTTAAAAAAGGTTACTAAACACTTGCTTCCGACTTTTGTTTGTGATAGACTAAAAGCACCATTAACTTGAATGGGGTGGATTTTGTAGGTTTTTGGATCCTTAAAACGCTGCTTGCCTCTGATTCCGTCCCTTTCAAGAACATTTTCTACGGAGGATGAAGAAAGATGGTTAAGAAGTATTGGTACACCCTTTTGACACTGGTAATGGTTGCCTCGTTTGCCCTGGCAGCCTGCCAGCCCGCTGCGACCCCTACGCCCGCAGCAACTGAAGCACCTGCCGCTACCGAAGCGCCTGCCGCGACGGAAGCGCCCGCTGCTACCGAAGCTCCCGCGGCTGTCACCGGAAAGCTGGAGATCTTCTCCTGGTGGACCGCTGGTGGTGAGGCTGAAGGCTTGAACGCCATGTTCGATGTCTTCAAGAGCCTGTATCCGGATGTGGAAATCGTGAACGCTACCGTCGCTGGTGGCGCGGGTACCAACGCCAAAGCCGTTCTGGCGACCCGCCTCCAGGGTGGTAACCCGCCCGATTCCTTCCAGGTGCACGCTGGTCTCGAAGTTGAAAAATACAGCCCTGCCGATTACCTGCAACCCGTTGACGACCTGCTCGATCCTGCCGTTTACCCGGCTGACCTGCTGAGCATGCTCAAGTACGAAGATCACTATTGGAGCATCCCGGTGAACATTCACCGCTCCAACGTGCTCTGGTACAACAAAACCGTCTTCGCTGATGCCGGTCTCGAAGCCCCCAAGACCATGGACGAATTCTTCGCTGCCTGCGAAACTTTGAAGGCGAAGGGTATCATCCCCGTGGCGATGGGCACCAAAGAAGGCTGGGAAGCCGCTCATGTCTTCGAAGGCATGCTGGCTTCTGAACTCGGTGCGGATGCCTACATTGGTCTGTGGAACGGAACCACCCCCTGGACCGATGCTAAGGTCACCAAAGCCCTGGAAGACTTCAACAAGATGATGACCTACGTCAACACCGACCATGCCTCCCTGACCTGGGACGGCGCTGGTGAGTACTTCATCACCAACAAAGCCGCCATGATCATCATGGGCGACTGGACTGCCGGATGGTTCGCCAGCAAGAAATTCAGCGATTACGGTTGGGCGGCGACGCCGGGCAGCAACGGCATTTTCGTTGGTCTGTCTGACTCCTTCACCCTGCCCAAGGGCGCCCCGAATGAGGCTGCTGCCAAGGCATGGCTGGGTGTCGCTGGCTCCAAAGCTGGACAGGAAGCCTTCAACCCCAAGAAGGGTTCCATTTGCGCTCG
>JBDKTF010000232.1:0-7878 GCA_039680295.1 Anaerolineaceae bacterium | reverse complement strand
GAAACCCTTCCCGATTGGCTCCGCAGCGCGGAGACACCTGCGCCTGCGGCAGAGACTTTCCCCGTAACGCCAGAAATAAAACCCACCAGCGAAAATACTCCCGATTGGCTTCAGGAGCTGAAAGCAGCGCCAGAAACATCCGCACAACCTGCCAATGAACTACCAGATTGGCTTCGTGGTGGAGAAGTGACACAACCACCCGCCACCGAAGGTATAGTGGACGAACCAGTACTGGCGGCACCCAACAGCGAAAATGCTCCCGATTGGCTTCAGAATCTTACAGCAGCGCCGGAGACTCCAGCACAGCCTTCTGCCGATCTTCCCGAATGGCTGCATGGCATAGAAGCGTCAACTCCCCCAACAGATGCTGTTGCAGAAACACCTAAACCGGCAGCGACCAGCGGTGAAAACGCTCCCGATTGGCTGCAGGAGCTAGCAGCACCTGATACTCCAGCACAGCCTTCCGCTGATCTTCCCGAATGGCTACGCGGCACAGAAGCGCCAACACCTACCGCGAGTACGGCTGCAGAAATGTCAGAACCATCCGTAACCAACGACGAAAGCATTCCAGGTTGGCTGCAAAATTCTACAACAGAAACCGAGGCTTCTTCTCAACCATCCGAAGAACTTCCTGAATGGCTGCGCGGCACTGAAGAAACGCCGGCGCCCGCCTCTGAAAAACTTGCCGCGACATCTGAAGCGGAACCCGCGGATGAAAATATCCCTGATTGGCTGCACGACCTGAAAGCCGCTTCCGAAGCCACCGCCCAACCTTCCGAAGAACTTCCAGAATGGCTGCGCGGCACTGAAGAAATGCCAGCGCCTGCTGCCGAAGAAATCGCTGCGCCACTTGAAACAACGTTTACAGATGAAAATATTCCCGATTCTCTCCATGCGCCTGAAACTGTCGCCCAGCCATCTGAGGAACTCCCTGAGTGGCTGCGAGCCATCGAGGGAGAAGAAACCCCTGAATTTACGCCCCAGGGAGAAATGATCGAAGCTCCATCGGCGGAAATTATTGAGACACCTACCGTAGAGACCTCTACTCCCGCAGAAGAAGTCTCAGAGACTGATGCCGCTCTTGCCTGGCTGGAAGGTCTGGCTGCCAAACACGGCGCGGATGAAGAAACCCTCTACGTGCCGCCAGAACAGCGCACAGAGACCCCGCCCGACTGGATCAGTAAATCAGTCGAACCGCAGGCAGCGGAAGAGCTTGCAGCATCATCGGAAAACGAACAGTTATCAGTTGCAGACGAAGTAACAGCATCTGCGTCTGAACCAGAACCAGCCTCTATTGAAGTGGCGTCAGATCTTCCTGATTGGTTGCAGGAAATTCGCAAACCCGAATCAGAAGAGGCACCCGCAGTGGAAGTCGAACCCGAACAAATTTCCACACCGCCTTCTGCATCAGCTGAAATGGACGAAGCGGCTGCGCTTGCCTGGCTGGAGGGTCTGGCTGCCAAACATGGTGCGGATGAAGAGACTCTCTACGTCCCGCCCGAGCAGCGCACAGAAACCCCACCTGACTGTGTCAGTGCCAGCATGGAAACCGGAGAAGCAGAAGCTGAGGTGAAAGCGCCAGATATCGAGACGCCAACAGAAGAGAGCGCCACTCCTGAAACGCAGGCATTGCCCGATTGGCTGCAAGAGATCAGTCAATCAGAAGAAACCGTAGAACCTGTTTCAGGTACAGAAAGTTCAGCCGCGCCTTCTTCTGCATCGGCTGAAATGGACGAAGCGGCTGCGCTTGCCTGGCTGGAGGGTCTGGCTGCCAAACACGGCGCAGATGAAGAGACTCTCTACGTCCCGCCCGAGCAGCGCACAGAGACTCCACCCGATTGGGTCACCGCTGCTGCGGAAACGCAAATGGTCGAACAAGTCAAACCGCAGGAAGAAATCCCCGCCGCAGAAGAAACTGAAACGAGCAAAGAAGAGATTTCAGCCGGAATAGAAAATCAAACCACACCCGAATTGCCGGATTGGCTGTCTGAGTTTGCTCCTGCCGCAAATGCCGTTGAAGCGCCTTCATCTGAAGAAACGCTTCCTGAATGGCTCGCCCCAGCTGAACCTCAAGCAGAAACCACCGTCTCGGCGTTGGAAGAGGTGGAAGAAACACCGGTCGAAGAGGGTATTATCCCCGCGGCAGAAGAAAAATTTGAAGAAGTGAGTGAAGCGCCTTCTCCCGCAGAGGAGCCACCTTCGACCACCTCGAAAGAACCTGAAGGGGATACCCAACCGATCCGCCGACCCGTAGCGCCTCTACCCGAGGTTGCGCCATCTCCCATGGAAGCAGTTCCTTCAGCGGTTGCGGCTGCCGAACCGGTCGATCCATTAATAAAAGCCCGTGAATTATTGGAAAAAGGGAATATTGAACCAGCCATAGAGATATACAATACGCTCATTCGCCAGTCCAGCCAAATGGAAGCTGTCATCCATGATCTACGCGATGCTCAATACCGCTATCCAGTAGATATTTCCGTTTTGCAGGCGCTGGGAGATGCATACGTTCGCGTCAATCGCATTCAGGACGCATTGGATGCGTACACAAAAGCGGAAGAATTAATCCGATAACATCTGGTACAATAACCCACTCAAGAGCTCTTGAGTGGGTTGATTTTATTTTTGGAGGAAATCACTTGGAACGAACACTTGTCTTGGTCAAACCCGATGGCGTTCAACGTGGGCTGATCGGTGTGGTTATTACTCGTCTTGAACAGCGCGGATTGCGCTTGGTGGCGGCGAAATTTATGCAGGTAAGTCGAGAATTGGCAGAAACGCATTACGCAATTCACAAAGGCAAGCCCTTTTATGATGGCTTGATTTCTTATATTACGTCAGCACCCGTTATGGCGATGGTTTGGGAAGGTCCTAATGCTGTTGCAGCTGTGCGCCAAACCATGGGATCCACCCGTCCCACCGAAGCGGCGCCGGGCAGCCTGCGTCATGATTATGCGCTCGAAGTAAGCCGCAACCTCACCCATGCATCAGACTCGCCTGAAAACGGGCAGGCAGAAATTGCCCTCTGGTTCAAGCCTGAAGAACTGGTCGATTGGTCTCGCGATACCGATCGTTGGATCTTTGCCTGATCTGCATCTCACAAAACGCCGCATCCTCCGATGCGGCGTTTTGTTTTTAACAGAATTGACCACGCCGTTTTATTTGACACCCTAAAAGTTTTGAATATCATAGTAATCAATATACGCGAAAGAAAAACCAGCATTAAAGGGATCCTTGCATGGCATTATTGGGAGATCGACTGCGAGAATTGAGAAGCACCCGAAACCTGACCTTAAAAGAGGTTGCGGATGCTACCAGTCTCTCAATCTCGTTTTTAAGCCTGGTGGAACGAGATAAAGTATCCATCAGCGTGGATAATCTGGAGCGATTGGCGCATTATTACGGTGTTCGTCTGGTTCATCTCTTTCAGGGTGTTGAAGATAGTGCCGTCCTGGTCACCCGCTATCAGGATGTGGAGAAAAAAATCTCAAAAATCAATGACTCCCGCTCGGCATTCATGCTGCTCTCCTACCGTAATGGGGCTCGCATGGAACCGCTGATCATTAAAATTGGACCCGGACATTGTGATTCTCAATTCAGAACCCAAGAAGGAGACACCTTCTTGTATGTGCTTGAGGGAAAAATAAACCTGATTTCAGAAAAGGGAGATACCGACCAGCTCGTCAGTGGTGATTCTGCATATTATTTTGGTTTTCCTGGTAGAAGAATTGAGAATGCAAGCCTGAAAGAAACCGCTTTGATCCTGTTGATCACAGCGCCTCCCGCCGCAATTCGTGACGATGCCCTGGATGGTCGTAACGGCGTTATCCTGGAACTATCCCAGGAATGAACGTGTTCATAATAATCAAATCCCCTTTTCAAAAATACCTTCGAATACCTTGACGCTCCCCCCATCCTATGATAAACTATTGCTCGTTCGGGGGGGCGTGGTGTAGCGGCTAACATGCGGCCCTGTCAAGGCCGAGATCGCGGGTTCGAACCCCGTCGCTCCCGCCTCGAAATGAATTAAGACCTTCGCAAATGCGAAGGTCTTTTTTTGTTCGTTGTACCATTGAAAATCTGGTACAAATCTTCTATAATGATAATGTGTATAAATAATCCGTTCTCATTATTTTTGTTTACATACACACAAATTTGTATATAGGGAACAAATCTGCAGGGTTTAATATTCCTTTGGCAGGCCGTGTTCTTTTCCAAATTCGCCGTAACTCATAGCTGCTCCATCAAATTACACCGCAGTCCATCACAAACAAGGATACCGGACCTGTTTTCGCACTGAAACCAGGAGATGATCCTATGTTCCGCTGGTATGTGATGCAAAGTAAACCGCGGAAAGAATACCTCCTCTGGAATCAACTCACGCAACGTAGAGTTGAGACTTTTTTCCCACGCTTCTCCCCCAACCAATCCAAAAATCAAACGAACTCAAAAGTCCCTTACTTTCCAGGCTACCTTTTCATCCATGTGGACTTCGATCTGCTGGACCAATCGGCATTGCAGTGGCTGCCTGGTTCTGTTGGAATCGTTAAGTTTGGCGGCGAGCCTGGCATCGTTCCCGAAGAATTGATTCGTAATCTTGAAGCTCACATTCACAAGGAAAGTATATCGCCGGATCAAGATACACCACAGTTTCAATCCGGTGATCCAGTCCTTGTACAGAATTCCTATTTGAATGGATATCCGGCGATTTTCGACAGCTATCTTTCAGGAGGAGCAAGAGTGCGCGTTCTTCTGACATTGATGCAAAATGAGCAGCGGAAAATTGAATTGCCCGCGGAACAAATCTATCGAAAATTGGATTAGATCGGCTTCAACGTTAATTGTCATCATTACATCTGTTTACAAATTTCGGGATTACGCATCATGAAAATTCACATCTTGGCGCAGTGTTATGCTCCCGAGGACATTAGTGGTGCAAAACTGATCACTGACCTTGCAGTTGATCTTCGTCAGAGATTCGGACATGAGGTAACCGTCATAACCACGGCACCCAATTATCCATTTGGTAAAGTATTTCCAGGCTATCGAAACCGTATCTATCAAAGAGAATTTTTGAATGGCGTACAGGTCATTCGAACATGGGGCTACATCTCTCCAAGCAAAACTTTCTGGCGGCGAATTCTCAGTTTTGGCACTTATAGCCTCACCGCATTTTATGGTGCGCTTGCTGCCGGAAAGCCAGATGTGCTCATCAGTTACTCGCCGCCGTTACCGTTGGGTATGACCGCCTCTTTGTTAAAAAGGATATGGCAAGTCCCATGGATATTGGAAGTTGTTGATTTATATCCCGATGCGGCTGTCGCGGCAGGAATATTACACAATTCATGGTTGATCCACCGATTTACAAGTATGGAACGCTTCATCTACCGTCGTGCCGATCGAATTTCAGTCATCTGCGACAGCTTTTTTCAAAACTTGCTTCAAAAAGGGGTCCCGCCACAGAAAATCATACCCATCCCGATCTGGGGAGACACGCAATTGGTATGCCCAATGTCAAAGGAGAATGTTTTCAGGGAAAAGAATCATATCGATCATAAATTTGTTCTCCTTTACGCCGGAAATATGGGGCACACCTGTTGCTTGGAAGATGTGATCACAGCCGCTCATTACCTTAAGGATCAAAAGGATATTCAATTTGTGCTGGTTGGCGATGGGATCAAACGCCCTCTTTTGGAGAAAATGGCGCAAGAGAACTGGTTGGATAATGTCACCTTCCTGCCCTACCAATCCAGTGATCTTTACCCCCAGATGCTTGCGGCAGCGGACGTTGGTCTGGTCACAATCAATCCCAGATCGGATCTGGCTTCCCTGCCCAGCAAAGTCTTCAACATTATGGCAAGCGCCAGACCAGTTCTGGCAATCGCTCCTGAAGAAAGCGATCTGGCGCACCTGGTCAAAAAGGGTCAATGCGGCATGGTATCTTCGCCGGGCGCACCAGATGAACTTGCAAATGTCATTCTGCAATTACGGGACCATCAAAACGAGTTGGAGCGCATGGGAATGAATGGTCGGATACATCTGGAAGACAGGTACTCTCGTGAGGGCTGTGTACAACAATTTGAAAATTTGCTCATGCAATTGAACGAATGAAATTCTATTAACAGGAAACGTTCACATCACAACGCTTAACATCATGACAAAATCTTGAAATGTGAATTCAAGTCATCAAAGGGTATATCCGTTTCCTTACTGTTAAGGAGGTTTTATGAATGCAGAAATCTATGCCGAATGGTATCGAAGGCAAGGATACCGGGTGATTCACTCCGACAGCAGTTATTGGTATGAGGCAAGCCGTGGAGCTTTCCAGGCTTTTCCATTTCATTGGGTGATCAAACCATCCGAGAATGAATTGAGATCCATTTTCCAGAAGAGATGGACCTTTGCCCTTCGTTATTCCACCCCCCTCGATTCACCCTACGGCAGTGTCAGTTACCACGCCGTATATAATGCCCCAGCCTATTCCCTTGATTTGTTGGATCGACGTTCACGTCAGAATATTCGCGCGGGTTTGCAGAATTGCCGTGTAGAACGAATTCCGTTGTTGCGGCTGGCAGAAGATGGCTGGCAGTTGGAAGTGGATACAACCACCCGGCAGGATCGGAAAATCGCCTATACGAAAGAACAATGGTTCCGTCGCTATCAAGCCGCAGCCGATTTGCCCGGTTTCGAAGCCTGGGGTGCCCTGGTCAATGACCGTCTGGTCGCCTCCATTCTGGCATTTATCGTGGATGACTGCTGTGAACTCATCTCGCAACAATGTCATCACGATTATCTTCCAGCCAAAGTCAATAACGCACTCACATATACCATCACCCAGGAAATGATCAACCGTCCAGAAGTGCATTCCATTTTTTACACGCTGCAATCGCTGGATGCCCCACCCAGTGTGGATGATTTTAAATTCCGTATGGGATACAGCGCCAGGAAGCTGCGCCAGCGGGTCGTATTTCACCCACTCACACAATATGCCATTCAACCGTTTAGTTACCGGATATTCACGCAGCTTCGCCGCCTTTTCCCTGAGAGTTCCTTGATCTCAAAAACACAAGGGATGATGCGCTTTTATTTGAATGGGCGACTTCCTATCGAAAAGCAAAATTGGCCCGAATGCCTGCGAGAAGAGAAATCCTCAAATACGATCGTTGAGCCTCAGTCATCGTGAAGGCGCATCCAGAAGGAGAAGAAATGGAAGAAGAGCATCTGAATGAATGTCAGATTGTCTGTCTACCAAGAATTGCCACGGGGTCGATTCTATTGGAACAACAGCCTCTGATCAGGCAGCTAAAGCGTCTTCTGGCAAAACCATGGAATTACACCATAAAAAACCGGTTGAAAAAGATGAGCAAATGGTTTACTTCCCAATCCAATCCTCGGGCTTCCATCGAGATTTCCGTCCCAATCGCACAGCTCCAACACCTTCAGGCAGGTGACCGGGTTCGTGTGCGTTCGCGAGATGAAATCCAACCCATGCTGGACCAATGGAAAGAATATCACGGCTGTGCTTTTCTCGAATCAATGTGGCAGTACTGCGATACAGAGCAGAGAGTGTTCCGTGTTGTGGAACGATTCTTGGACGAAAGAGACTATCAGGTCAAAAAAGCCCGCGGGTTGGTTTTGTTGGAAGGTGTCTTTTGCGAAGGGACGCCCGTCTTCGGGCGGTGTGACCGCAGTTGCATGTTATTCTGGCGTGAAGAATGGCTTGAAAAAATTGGATAAACCAGATATTCGCAGTATTCCTCAGATAAACACCCGAACGCGTTTCAAGGATGTTTTGAAACGTGGATTTGATATTGTTTTCTCGGCATTTGTCCTTTTCTTCCTTCTTCCTTTGTATTGTCTGATCGCCCTGGCAATCAAACA
>JBDKTF010000284.1:0-2690 GCA_039680295.1 Anaerolineaceae bacterium | reverse complement strand
CAGGCGGCTCGACGTTGGCGCAGCGGCGAAGAAATCGGCATGGGGCACCGGCAGCACATCCGCGGCTTCACTGGATTCAGCGTGAATCAGATGAACATGCCGTCCAGTTGCCAGTTCTCCGGCTTCGATCTGCCCGAGCCGCCATTTGCTGCCCTGCAAATCGATCACCACCGGCAAAACCCGTCCCATCTGCCCGAAAAACATGCGCAGACGTTCCACCCATGCGGCGGTTTGCTCCATCGAGAGATGCGAACTGTTCAACCGAAAAGCCGTTGCGCCGGCAGCGATCATTGCCTGCCAGCGCTGCGGCGTGTCACTGGCGGGACCCAATGTGGCAATCACTTCGTATGGCATAAGCGGTTATACCCTGCAGATCAAACCCTTGAGATAATGCCCCTCAGGAAAATTCAGCGCCACCGGATGATCCGGTCCCTGCTCCAGCTTTTCCAGAATTTGCGCGTCCACGCCCGCATCGAGCGCTGCGCCCGAAACGATCTTCTGGAACAGGTCAGGCGTCACCCCGCCGGAGCACGAAAACGTCGCCAGGATTCCTCCCGGACGCAGCAGTTTGAACGCCAGCAGGTTGATGTCTTTATAGCCGCGCGCCGCCTGCTCCACCAGCGCTGCGGTGGGCGCGAACTTGGGTGGATCGAGGATGATCAAATCAAATGTACGCGCCTGGTCGCGGTATTTGCGCAGCAGATGGAACACGTCTGCTTCCACCCATTCCGCCCGCTCTTCCGGCAAACCATTTAACGCAGCGTTTTCGCGCCCCAGTGCCAGCGCATCGGCGGAGGTATCTGCCGAGGTGACGTGTGCAGCGCCGTTCGCCAGCGCGTAGACGGCAAACCCGCCCGTGTACGAAAAGCAATTCAGCACATCGCGTCCGGCTGCCAGCGCGCCAACCCGGGCGCGGTTGCGCCGCTGATCCAGATAGAATCCGGTTTTGTGCCCTCTTTCCACATCCACCCAGAAGCGCACCCCATTTTCGCAGATTTGCACCCGCCCGTCAGGCAGCGCATCTCCGCGCACCACGCCAACCCGTTCGGGCAGACCCTCCAGACGGCGCACGTCTGCATCCGAACGTTCGTACAGCCGCGCCGCGCCGGTCATTTCCATCAACAGGTCGGCGATCGTTTCGCGCCACACTTCCATCCCTGCCGAAAGACACTGCATCACCAGCGTATCGGCATAGCGGTCAACCACCAGCCCCGGCACGCCGTCTGATTCAGCGTGTACCAGCCGCAGCGCATTGGTTTCTTCTGCGGGGATCATCTGCCTGCGCATGTCCAGCGCGGCTGCCAGCCGCCTGCGTAAAAATTCCCCATCGATCGTATCGGTGGGATCATATGACCACATCCGCGCTCGAATTTGCGATTCCGGACTGTAAGCTGCCCACCCCAGCGGCGTGCCGTCCGCACCGCGCACCGCCACCGTCTCTCCCGGCGCTGGATCACCTTCTACCTGCTCCACCGCGCCCGAAAATACCCACGGGCGGTGCTGCAGCACCGATTTTTCACGCCCGCTCTTCAATAGTATTTGTTTCATGAACGATACATTCCTGTCTCAACCAACTAAGGCTTGCAAACCGGCTTCGTCCAGCGTGGGCACGCCCAGTTCGCGGGCTTTGTCCAGTTTGGAGCCCGCTGCTTCGCCCACCACCAGATAGCTGGTTTTCTTGCTCACCGAATCCGTCACCTTGCCGCCGTTCGCCTGAATCAGTTCTTTGGCTTCATCGCGGCTCAGGGTGGGCAGCGTTCCGGTGATGACAAACGTCAGCCCCGCCAGCGGGGCTTTGCCCGCCGCAGGGATCACCGGCATGGCGCTCGCCTTCCACAATCCCACCCGGCGCAGTTTTTCAAGCACTGCCTGATTGCCCGGTTGGGCGAACCAATCCACAATACCCTGGGCGATGTTCGGACCAATCCCCTCGATGTTTTGCAGGTCCTCCGCTGTGGCGCGCACCAGCAGATCGGGGTCGGGGTAGTAATGCGCCAGATCCGCTGCCGAGACCTCGCCCACGCCGCGGATACCCAGCGCCGTGATCAATCTTGCCAGCGGCTGCTGCCGTGAAGTCTCCACCGACGCCAGAAGATTATCCGCTTTCTTCTCTCCAAAGCCTTCCAGCTTCAACAGGTCTTCGCGCCGCAGCGTGTACAGGTCTGCCACATCGCGCACCAGACCCGCCTCCACCAACTGCTCCACAATCTTGATCCCCATTCCGACGATGTCCATCGCTCCCCGCGAGACGAAATGCTCCACGCTGCGCACCCGTTGCGCCGGGCAGCCCAGGTTAACGCAGTACCACGCCACTTCACCTTCCAGATGTTCCACGGCTTCGCCGCACACCGGGCAGGTCTGCGGCGGCTGGTACGGTACCTCCTTCCCGGTGCGAACTTCCGGCACCGGACCAATCACATACGGGATCACCTCGCCCGCCCGTTTGAGCAGCACACGGTCCCCCACCCGAATGTCCTTCTCGGCGATATAGTCGAAGTTATGCAGCGTAGCCTGCTTCACGATCACACCGCCGATTTCCACCGGCTCCAGAATGGCATACGGTGTGAGCACGCCGGTGCGTCCCACGTTGACGCCGATATCGTTTAAACGAGTGGTCACTTCACGCGCCGGGAACTTGTAGGCAATTGCCCCGCGCGGATCCTTGCCCACCACGCCCAGATCTTCCGCCG
>JBDKTF010000195.1:0-1806 GCA_039680295.1 Anaerolineaceae bacterium | reverse complement strand
GTGCCCCTTGGCTTGTATGAAACCACAGCAACGGTTGTGGACGAACCCGGATGCAGCGAACCGTCGTTTGGGCGGGTCTATGGTGTGGAAAAGCACGGGTACACCAAATATCTGAAGATCCAATGGCCTCAGGCGCAGCCATAAAACGCCATTGGTTCACCGTTGGTTTCGAAACCGGAGAATTGCCCGATGACTGAAAAGATGATATCAGCATTTTGGGGAATGAGCATCCTGGGTTGGATCGCGCTTGCCGCGGGTAGTTTGATCCTTGTCTTCATTTCGCGCAATTCGCTTTTCCATCCGCGGTCGCATGGTTTCTGCCGTTTCTTCGTCTGGGAAATTCTGCTGATCCAGGTTCTCCGCAACCTGAATGGTTGGTTCCGCAATCCCTGGGCGGGGTATCAGGTGGTTTCCTGGCTCCTGCTGATGATCTCGATAGGGTTGGTCATCTGGGGGGTGAGGCTGCTGCGTGAATTGGGCAGGCAGAATGCGGCGCTGCGCGATGCCAACCTGATTGGAGTGGAAAAAACGTCCCATCTGGTGACGGTTGGTTTGTACCGTTATATTCGTCATCCGATGTACAGCTCACTGTTATTCCTGAGTTGGGGATTATTCTTTAAATCTCCGTCCTGGGTGGATGTCGGGTGGGCGCTGCTCTGTACTGTGTTTCTGGTCGCCACTGCCCGGATGGAAGAGCGCGAAAACATCGCCTATTTTGGGGAGGCGTATATCGAATACATGAAGCGCAGCAGGATGTTTATTCCCTTTGTGGTATAGGGCGGTAGACTTTGAATGGCATGCCGCCGGGCAGCGCAGCGTTGCGGAGAGCCTGCCTGCGTGCAGATCGAAAATGACAGTTGCCGTCGGGTGGTTCACTCACGGGAAGATGTTATGTTGTGAACAGGGTATCCAAATGGAAATTTACGCCAGTTACCTCCTGCCGGGAATTCTTTTCTTGCTCACGCTGATTTTTGGTTTCTTTGTCAGCCGTTCTGGCAAGCCGTACAACGGCATTCTCTTTACCATACACAAGTTGATTGCTCTGGGAGCGGTCGTTACCGCGGTCATTCAGCTTTCCCGGATGCGAAGCGCGGTGGATGCGGTGACTCTGATGGTCGTCTTGATGGTTGTCGCTGCGATTTGTGTTGCGGCGTTGTTCGCCAGCGGGGCGCTGATGAGCATGAACCGGCTGGATTACATCCGCATGCGCACCATCCACCGCATTGCGCCGGTTGTTTTGCTGGGTGCGATGGCATGGCTTGTATATTTATTGGGAAAACAGATGTTCCCGTGAGTGTGAATGTTACACTTTGCTTATGAGCGTAGTATGATTGAATGTAGAATCGTTGGATCACCGCGCAGGACTGTTGCAAAACCATAATTTCCAAGAAGGGATGATCATGATCTTTTCCATGTCTGATAACGCACCTTTTTCATCTGAAGTGCTTGCCCACATTCGTCTGGCATTGAATGAGGATATCGGTACAGGAGACGTGACGACCGATTCAATCGTTCCTCAAGACGCCGTGATGAAAGGGCAGATCATTGCCAAGCAAAACGGTGTTGTTGCCGGTCTGGATGTGGCGCGGTGCGTCTATCAGATGCTGGATCCGCGTGTTGAGGTTGAAACCTGCGTCGAGGAAGGCGCTCGGGTGGAAAACCGGCAGTTGCTTGCCCGCGTAACGGGTCCAGCCCGGGCTTTGTTAACCGGCGAGCGAACAGCGCTCAATTACCTGGGACGTATGTCGGGCATTGCCACCCTGACCCATCAGTTCGCCGTAGCGGTCGCTGGAACGCGCGCGGTGA
>JBDKTF010000132.1:0-6385 GCA_039680295.1 Anaerolineaceae bacterium | reverse complement strand
TTTACCAGGCGTACCAGTCGACGGTTCCACTGCCCGCGGATGCTGCGGAACGGGTGGATCTATATAACCTGTATCACCTGTTCAATCACCTCAATCTCTTTGGCGAGATGTATGCGGGTGAAGTCGACCGCGCGCTGCGCCGCTACACAGATTAGAAGGGATTTTATTCGATGCATTTATTCTTTATTCGTCACGGACAATCCACAAACAACCGCCTGATGATCGATACCGGCGGTCAGGTGGGGCGTTCGGAAGATGCCGAACTGACCGATATCGGCGTTCAGCAGGCTCAGCACATGGCTGGCTATTTTCAAACCCCCATACCGTTCATGCAGTATGATCTCAGCCAGCCTGCGCCCGCTCCAAAGTTGGATCATCTGTACTGCAGTTTGATGATGCGCGCGATGCACACCGCCACCATCCTGTCAGAAGCGGTTCAGGTGCCCCTCCGTGCCTGGACGGACTGGCATGAGGTGGGCGGCGTTTACCGGGGAGACCCTGCCACCGATTCCGTCGAAGGTTTGCCCGGCAAGCCTCGTTCGTATTACGCGCAGCATTTTCCCAATGCGCACTTGCCGGAAAATTTGGGCGAGAACGGCTGGTGGAACCGCGATATGGAAAGTATTCCAGAAAGCCTTGTGCGCGCGCGCCGCGTGCTGAATGAACTGATCCAACGGCACGGTGCATCTGATGAGAACGTGGCGGTGGTTTCTCACGGCGGTTTCTACAACAGCCTGATGTGCGTGCTGCTGGAAATGGCGCCCCAATCCCCGGCGTGGCTGGTGATCAACAACACCGCCGTCACCCGCGTGGACTTTGTGGAGGGTGAACCGCACGTCATTTTTATGAACGATACCCGTCATTTGCCCGCGGAATTAATCTCTTAAGGATAAAAATAGTCTTACTTGACGCAAACCGGGCTTTCGGTTAAAGTAATATCATTGGGCAGAGAAAAAGCCCTTTCGATGGTGCGATTATCATCGCGAATGGTTTGTTGGATGAATGGCAGGAATGAATGGACGAACAGGCGTTGGTACGCGACGCTCAACATGGCGACCTGGATGCATTCAACCGACTGGTACTGGTGTACCAGGATATGGCGTTTAACCTTGCCTTTCGGATGTTGGGCGACGACGCCCAGGCAGAAGATGCCACCCAGAACGCCTTCTTTTCGGCTTACCGCAGTCTGGGGTCATTTCGTGGTGGTTCGTTCAAAGCCTGGTTGTTGCGCACGGTGACAAACGCCTGTTACGATGAGCTGCGTCGGCGGATGCGCCACCCAACCACGCCGTTGGAACCGGAAAATGACGACGACGAAGAAATAGAGAACCCTTCCTGGATGAAGGATGACGGATTTTCACCCGAAGAATCCATGGAAAAGGTGGAAATGGAACGCGCCATCCAGCATTGTCTGGAAGGACTGCCGGAAGAATTTCGAGCCGTGGCAATATTGGTGGATGTGCAGGGCATGGATTATCAGGAAGTATCGGAATTGATCGACAAACCGTTGGGAACTGTCAAGAGTCGGGTATCCCGTGCCCGGCTGAGGCTGCGCGAATGTTTGCATGGCGTCTGGGAACTTTTTGAAGATACCATCCGTCTTGATCATGAGGTATCATCATGAACGCGCAAATCACTCCCCGGGATCTGGAACTCTTATCTGCATATCTGGATGGACAGCTCAATGAAAAAGAGCGTGCCCGGGTGGATGCGCGTCTGCAGAAAGATGAAGCCTACCGCAACGAACTCGAGACGCTCAACCATACTCGCCTTCTGCTGCGCAGCCTGTCGCCGCGCCGCGCCCCCCGCAATTTCACCCTTTCCGCGCAAACCGCGGAGCAGCTTAAACCCACCCGAGCGGTGATCCATTGGGTCCCCGCGCTGCGGGTAACTGCCGCATTGGCATCGTTTCTGCTCATCGTCACATTCGCCGGTGAGCTTCTTTTTGGCAGACCGGTTTCCACCATGCCGGCTGCCATGGAAGCCCCTGCGGCAGCCGAATCGCAGGCTTTCGCCGCCGATTCCTCACAAAACCCGCCGATCATTGAATGGGGAGAGGGCGGCGCAACTTCTGAAAGCCAAAAAGCTTATGGCATGGGTGGGATAGGCGGCGGCAGCGGTGAATCTGACAGCGTGAGTGTTCCCACGCCAGCCGGTCCGCAGGTGAATATCCAGATCGCGACACCTGAAACCCAGCCTTCCACCGGGGCTGTCCTTGCGCCCGAACCGACTTATCTGCCGCCCACCGGTTTCATGCAGCCGACTGCCACACCGGTGGGAGAACCGTTGCTGGGCGCCGCATCTGTGGAGGCGGCTACCCCGACAACTGAAGTGCAGCCCGTGGAGCCTTTGCCCACACCTACGCCCGAACCGACGATCGCGGCTGAATCACAGCCGCTGGAAAATTCGGGCAGCCTGATTGTCGGTGTTCCATCCACGGATCAGCGGGGCGAGATTATTGCGACCCCCGAAGTATTGGCGGTGACCGAACCGGCTGAAACGACCGCACCGGTTCAGCCCCTGCGACAGCTTCATATTGCACAGCTTGTTCTGGCGGTCTTTGTAGTTGGCTCTGGATTGGTCTTGATTTTATTGCGTAAACGAGGTTGAGTTGGAAATAAATTTGAGCGATGTTCGTTTTTGCATCCGCTGCGGAGCTGCTCTGGAAGAGCAGCTCCTTTATGGTGGATTGCGCCCTTCCTGTCCCCGCTGCCATTGGGTTTATTTTGCAGATCCCAAAGTGGCGGTTGCCGTGCTGGTGAAAAAAGGGGAAGAAGTGCTGCTTGTCCAACGCATTTATAACCCCGATAAAGGCAAGTGGTCGCTTCCGGCGGGGTTTGTCGATGCCCGTGAAGATCCGGCGCGCGCCGCTGAACGGGAATGCCTTGAAGAAACCCATCTGACCGTGCGCACCCTTCATCTGCTGGATGTGATGACCGGGCGCGAGCACCCGCGCGGAGCGGATATCATGTTGTTATATGAAGCGGAATTGCTGGGGGGAGAATTGTCCGCGGGAGACGATGCGGGTGGGGCACAGTTCTTCAGCCTGGAACATCTGCCGCCGCTGGCATTCCAATCGACCTACCGCATGTTGGGGTTAAAAAATCCTCCGCTGGAATAGAATATGCCGATCGGCAGCCCTTCCGATCGGCACATTCATTGGAGGAGAAATGAAACAAAGGTTCGGCTCGTGTTCTGGATCATCGTCATGTTCCTGTGCATGGCTCTGATCGCTCGTTCTGTTCCTTTATTCACGACCATTTTACTTCCCGGTGATTAATTTTTGATAAATGCAAGATTAGCATTAGATGAAACTTTTAATCAAAAAAATGGGACAGGTTTTCCTGTCCCATTTTCGATTCGTATGGCGGATAATCAGTTGATCAACTGGCGCAGGGCATCCACGCGGTCGGTGCGTTCCCAGGTCAGATCCAGGTCGTCACGACCAAAGTGACCGTAAGCCGCGGTCTGCTGATAAATGGGGCGGCGCAGGTTGAGATCGCGGATGATCGCGCCGGGGCGCAGGTCGAAGACCTCATCCACGGCGGCGGCGATGCGGCTTTCATCCACCTTGCCGGTGCCGAAAGTTTCCACGTTGATGCTCAGCGGGCGCGCCACGCCAATGGCGTACGAAAGTTGAATTTCGCAGCGGTCTGCCAGACCAGCCGCGACCACGTTTTTGGCAACCCAGCGCGCTGCGTAAGCCGCAGAGCGGTCCACTTTTGTCGGGTCCTTGCCCGAGAAAGCGCCGCCGCCGTGACGTCCCATGCCGCCGTAGGTGTCCACGATGATCTTGCGACCGGTCACGCCCGCGTCGCCCATGGGTCCGCCGATGACGAAACGACCGGTGGGGTTCACATAGATCTTGAGGTCTTCGTCAACCATCTCTTCGGGCAGGATGGGTTGGATGATGTGTTCGATCACGCCTTCAGTGATGTCGGCGTGGGACACTTCGGGAGAATGCTGGGTGCTGATCAACACCGTGTCGATGCGCGCGGGGCGACCGTTGTGGTATTCCACCGTCACCTGAGATTTGCCGTCGGGGCGCAGCCAGGGAAGATCGTTGGCTTTGCGCACTTCCGCCAGTTTGCGGGTGAGCTTGTGCGCCATGTAAATAGGCATGGGCATGAGGGTGGGGGTTTCGTTGCAGGCATAGCCGAACATCATCCCCTGGTCACCGGCACCGATTGATTCAATCTGCGCGTCGGTCATCTCACCGGCTTTGGCTTCCAACGCCTGGTTCACGCCCATGGCGATGTCGCCGGATTGCTGGCAGATCGCCACCTGCACAGCGCAGGTATTGGCATCGAAGCCCTTGGAGGTGTCGTCGTAGCCGATGTTGCGCACCACGTCGCGCACCAGCGAGTCATAGTTGAGTTGCGCGCGGGTGGTGATTTCGCCAAGAACCATCACGAAACCGGTTTTTGTGGCGGTTTCGCAGGCAACGCGAGAGAAGGGATCCTGCTCCAGGCAGGCATCCAACACGGCATCCGAAACCTGATCGCAGAGTTTATCGGGATGACCTTCGGTCACGGATTCAGATGTGAAGAGATGTTTCTCTGAATTCATAAAAGATGTATTCATTAACCAGAACCTCCATTTTTTGTGCAGTTAAAAAAGATTGCCCCCGGCGGTTCATCGAGGGGCAATTAAAGTTTCACTCGGCTGCCCTCTCATCTTCCAGATCCAACTGCCGGAATTGGCACCGACGGAATCTCTCTTGAGACTTCCCGGTTGCCGAGGTTTCACAGGGCCGTTCCCTCCACCTCTCTGGATAAGAGTGCCGTTAGGGGCTATTCAATTAGATGAGTTTATACCATACAATAATAAATCAATCAAGCGGTGAATACGCTGAACGGATGATTTTCTTATCATCCATTAATCGTCATGTCGAACCGTAAACACGTCAAAATCACGCGCCACAGCCGTGTTTGGAAAGACCGCCTGGGCTTCCGTCAGCACATCCTTCTCGCGGTAGCGGCGTGACAGATGGGTGAGCACCAGTTGTTTTACATTGGCGCGGACCGCCAGCTCAGCCGCCTGTCGGGCGGTCAGGTGAGCGAACTGGCGCGCCATGTCCGCTTCTTCTTCCAGATAGGTGGATTCGATCACCAGGGTATCGGCGTCGCGAACAGACTCTGTTAGATGGTCCGTTACGCCCACGTCGCCGATGTGTACCAGCCGGGTGCCGCGTTTGACCGGACCAAGAATGTCTTCCGGGTGAATCACCCTGCCGTCGGCTAACGTTACGGTTTGCCCTGACACCAGATCACGGCGCAGGGGTCCTTGCGGCACACCCAGGGCTTCGGCTTTCTCGGGTAAAAATGGGCGGCGCGCTTTCTCTTCGAAAATGTATCCCATATTGTCGGGTCCGCGGTGGCTGACCGGGAACGCAGAAATGGTGAAATCCTCGCCGTCAAAGAAGACCCCCGGTGTCACTTCGCGCAGATGGAGCGGCATGGGCGGCGTGGCGCCGCGCAGTACCACACCATAAAGCAGATCACGGATGCGGTCCAGCGAACCGCGTCCGGCGTAGATTTCCAATTCGTCGATGCTTTCCCAACGCATGAAGGTGGAAAGCAGTCCTGCCAGCCCCAGAATATGATCCAGGTGGCTGTGTGTGATCAGAATCCGGTTGAGGTGCTTGAATCCAATCCCCGATTGGAGAATCTGCCGTTGGGTGCCTTCTCCACAGTCGATGAGAAAACGATATTCATCGTGCTTGACCACCTGGGAGGGAAGACCACGCCGGGCGGAAGGCGCCGATGCAGAGGTGCCGAGGAAAACGATTTCGAACAAGTGCGATGTCCTTTCTGAACCCGACCCGCCGCGGCGGAGGGTGGGTCTATTGTACCTTAAAAATGTTTGAATACCCGCCCGGAGGTGAAACTTGCCCGATTCGTGCAACATCCTTCGTGAGGGTGATACTGGTGAAAGGGCGCGTCGAGTGGTTACTGACCATCTGTGCTATAATCTGATTCAACCTCCTGAAAGGAAGCCTTTCTATGGCAGATCGAAAACGGTCCACAGCGCGTCCGAATAACACAAAATCCACCCCCGCCGCCAAACGCACGTCACCGTCCACTCGAAGCGTCAAATCCGCTTCTCCGGCGCCGCGAGCCAAAGATCCGGCGAAAGCGGGAAAACCGCGTCAACCGCGCGCCTCTTCTGCGCATCCATCCAAATCCCGCCCGGTGCAGTCTCTCCATCTCTCTCCTGAACGCAAACTGGATTTGCTGGGGACCTTCCTGGCGCTGATTGGCTTGCTCACGCTGCTCAGCCTGCTGTCTGCGCGTCGGGGCAGCCTGACGGGCTGGTGGGTGGGGGCGCTCAGTCAGGGAGTGGGGTGGGGAATGTTTGTGCTGCCGCTTGGATTGCTGGGCGT
>JBDKTF010000482.1:0-3639 GCA_039680295.1 Anaerolineaceae bacterium | reverse complement strand
CAAGGATCCTCTCTGGGATGGACTGGTTCGCAACGCGCTCACTTTATTTGTCTACCTCTATATGCTGCCGCCAGAAACCGCTGAAGTAATGATCAACAAAATGCGTGGACAGGCGTCGCTACCTCCTCTGGAGGAGCTGGTTTCTCTGCTTCCGGCAGATGACATTCTTCAGATGGAATTGGACGGCTGCCTGCGCCGTTCTGAAGACGCCAACCAGACCCTGATCCGCGCCAACCTGCGTCTGGTGGTCAGCATTGCCAAACGCTATCTGGGGAGAGGCATCTCTTTCCTGGATCTGATCCAGGAAGGCAATCTTGGACTGTTACGCGCGGTGACCAAGTTTGATCCCACCCGCGGTTTTAAATTCAGCACCTATGCCACGTGGTGGATTCGCCAATCCATCAGCCGTTATATTGCCGAACAGGCGCGCACCATCCGCATTCCGGTTCATTTATTTGAATCCATCACCCGTCTGATGCGCGTTCAACGCTCACTCGTTCAGGTCCTCGGACGTGATCCCACCAATGAGGAACTGGCGCTGGAAAGCGAATTAATGACCCCCGGCGATGTGGTTGTCATCAAGAAAGCCAAAGCCGAGGGCTCGCCCATCGATGAAGCGGTGCAGCGCCGTTGGATCTGGGCGGCTGCCAAAGTGCAGCGCATCATGCAGTCTGCTGAAGAGCCGGTCTCATTGGAACGTCCCGTGGGCGATGAAGACAGCAGCCAGCTCGGTGATTTTATTGAAGATAGCGATGCGCTCGAACCTATGGACGCTGCTGCGCGGGAAATGCTGCGCGAACAGGTTCAGAATGCACTGGCAGCGCTTTCTGAACGCGAACGCCAGGTGTTGGAGCTGCGCTTTGGTCTGATTGACGGGAAGGATCATACGCTCGAGGAAGTGAGCCGCTATTTCAACGTTACGCGCGAACGCATTCGACAGATTGAAGCGAAAGCGCTTCGCAAACTCCGCCATCCCACTCGCAGCCGCCATTTGCGCGAGTATCTCGGTTAATCAATAACCTCCACTTCAGGAGAATTTATGACGACACGCCGCGTGTTGATCGTCCAATCGGATGAAAAAGCAGCGCAGACTCTGTCGCAGTTATTCATCCACCGCGGCGATTGGGTTCGACGCTGTGTGAACAGCTCACAGGGTATTGCGCTTCTGAACCAGGTCCACCCGGATCTGCTGGTGGTGGATTTACAGCGCTCGGGTCCGCAGTGGATGGATTTGATCCGGCAGGCGCAGCACGAATTTCCGCAAATCAAAATCCTGGCGACCCAACATTCTCCACAATTCTCGGCTGAATCCCGCGCGCGTGAACTGGGCGTGCGGGTATTTTTGCGTGAACCGCTCAATGAAAAATGGCTGAACCGCGCAATCGATAAACTGGATACCGCGGCGCAGGCGGATGAAGCTGACGGCGGCAGCGGCGCCGCGCCCAGAGTGCGTATGCCGGTGCGAATCAAGATCACCCTGCCGTATACACTGCTGGCAATTGCCGTCGCGTTGGTGGCGGCGTATCTGGTCAGTCAGGTGGTGTTGGAGAATATTCAAGACCGCTTCATGAACCAGCTTGTCGCAACCGGCAAACAGTCTGCCGATTGGGTCACTCAGGAAGAAGCCCGGCTTTTGGAGACCCTGCGTCTGGTCGCCAATACCCAGGGAACTGCCGAAGCCCTCTCGGCGGGAGATACGGAGCTGTTGCGCACACTGGCGCTGCCGCTGGCGGTCAACTCGGGGGTGGACGCGGTGGAGGTTCTGGACCTGTCTGGAAAAAGCGTCCTGTCACTGCGCCATGTGTCGGGCGGCGGTGTGGAAGAGTACGAACCTTCCCGGGGGGATGATGTTTTTGGCAAGTGGGGATTCGTACGCACCGTTCTGGCAGGGGTTGTGGACCAGGGCAGAGATAAGTACGCCGGTCTGGTGCGTGCACCGTGGGGAGATTATTTCTACGTCAGCGGTCCGTTGCTGGCGGCAGATGGTACCCGGGTGGGCGCCGTTTTGGTGGGCTCGGCTTTGCCTGAAATGACCCGACGAATGCGGCAGGATACGCTGGCAGAGACTTCCCTCTATACCCTCGAAGGCGATCTCCTGAGTTCCTCTTTGGTTGCCATTCAGCAGCAAAACGCGCCACTTCAAACCGAACAACTGGGTATGGTGTTGACCGCTCAGGATCAATCCAGCATCATTCGCGGAATCACATTGCCCAGCGTCAATTACAGTGAAATTTTGCTTCCGTTGGAAGTTCGCGACGGCATGGACGTGGGTGTGATGGGTGTGGCGCTGCCCGAGCAGTTTTTGACGCGCACATCACAGGTGACGCGCTGGGAAATTTTCATCCTGGTTTCCGCCGTTTTGCTGCTGGTGATTATCATCGGCGTCAGCCTATCCAACCAGATCACCCGCCCCCTTCTCAAGGTGGTCAAGGCATCTTCCGAGGTGGCGCACGGCAACCTGGAAGTGAAAGTGGATTCGAAGGGCAACGATGAGGTGGCGGTACTGGGGTATACCTTCAACTACATGGTGGCAGGTCTCCAGGAAGGCTCCATGTATCGCGACTTGCTGGGGCGTACCGTTTCGCCCGAGGTGCGCGAGCAGCTTCGTCAGACCTTCACGTCTGGCAGTCTGCGTCTGGAAGGTCAGGAAGCCGTTGCCACGGTGCTGATGACCGATATCCGCGGATTTACCACCCTGTCGGAACGCGTGGACCCCGCCACTGTGTTCAACTGGCTGAATGAATACTTCGGCGAGCTGGTTCCCATTGTGACAGCCAACGGCGGCGTGGTCAACAAATTCGACGGTGATGCCATGCTGGCATTCTTTGGCATTTTGCCGCGGCTCACCTCTCCCCGGCAGAGCGCTCATGCTGCCTGCCGGGCGGCGGTGGATATGATGGAGAAGATCGAAGCGCTTAATCAGAAGCGCACCGAGCGGGGTGAACCGGTGCTGGCGACTGGCATCGGCGTTAATACCGGCGTGGTCACTGCAGGTGGATTGGGCGCTGCCGACCGGATGCACTACACCATCATCGGAGATACGGTCAATTCCACCCAGCGGCTCGAAACGCTGACCCGCCAGGTGTTTCCGCAAAGCGGCGTTTTGATCAGTGAAGCCACTCAACAGGCGCTGGGCAATCGTTCGTCTGAATTCGCCATTGTCCCTGCCGGAGAATATTCTGTCAAAGGGAAAGCGGAACGGATGCGCATCTACCGTCTGTCAGCGGCTGAGAGCATTCCTGTGGGAGATCAGACATGACGAAACGTGTGCATCCGGCGCGTCGCGATTCTGGGGGAAAATGGCGCGGTTGGGTCCCGTTGATGGTCCTTCTGATCCTTGCTGCACTGGCAGTTCTGGCAAATATTCTTCTGAATCCCGAACGTTGGAATCGGCTTGGGAACATCACGCTGCCGGTTTCGCTGCATTCGAACCTCAAAGCCGATTACAGCGCGGATCCATTCACTACGCGTATTCCTGCGGTGTCCTTCAACCTGATCGAGGATGCTCTGCGCGACCAGCGTACACCTGAGCCTTCAGAACGGTATGGGACCGTGGTGGGCAATCTTCTCAGGCCGGTGCCGACGGTGACACCCTACCCGACGCAGGGTATTTTCCCGACCCTGGCGCTGCGAACGCCT
>JBDKTF010000205.1:0-18134 GCA_039680295.1 Anaerolineaceae bacterium | reverse complement strand
CCGTTGATTTCAATCTCCACGCCGCTGGATGTGTTGCATACCCAGCCAGTGAGGTTCAGGCGCTTGGCAAGCGAGTAGACAAAGGGTCGGAAACCGACCCCCTGGACAATACCGCGAACCTGAAGCCGGGAACCGATCATTTGGAAATTACTTCTTCACTTGACCTGCCAACCAGTTTGCCCATTCTTCGATGCCTTCGCCTGTCTGGCAGGATACGGGGAAGAATTTCAAGCCGGGATTGAGTATCTCCACACCGCGCCGGAAATATTCCAGATTAAAGCGCACGTAGGGGAGCAGGTCGGTTTTGTTGAGCACAAGCGCGGTCAAACCACGGTAGATTGCCGGGTATTTATAAGGTTTGTCGTCACCTTCCGGGACGCTGGCAATCAATACATTGGCATGCGTTCCCAGGTCAAACGCGGCGGGGCAAACCAGATTGCCTACATTTTCGACGATCATCAGATCCAGGTCCTGAAGGGTAAGCTGCTGCATACCCGAGCGCAGCATGACCGCATCCAGGTGGCAATCACCGCCCGTGTTGATCTGCACAGCGGGCATTCCCGCCGCGGTAACCTTATCGGCATCGATTGTGACTGGAGCGGTATCCCCTTCCACGACGCCCACCTTGAGGCGTGAAGCAAGCGCTTCGATGGTGCGCAAGATGAGACTGGTTTTCCCGGCGCCGGGAGATGCCATCAGGTTGACGGCGAAAACGCCAGCCGCGTCCAATTCGGAGCGGTTCTGGACGGCGATTTGATCGTTTGCATTCAAAATTTTCTCGACAACCGTGACACGTTGTGAGCTCATGACTGCTCCTTTTGAAGTTCCTCTTCTTTTTCGACCTGGATGCTATCCACCCAAAATTCATCGCCGGAAAGCACTTTGATTCGGTTGCTTCCGCATTCAGGGCAGGGGGTTAATTCGGACTCAAGGATATATTCTTTACCGCAATCCTGGCAGGAAAGCCGCGCTGCCAGACGGGTAAAATGCAATTTCGCCCCTTCGCAGATCGTTTTTTCGCTGATCAGGTCCCA
Organism: Anaerolineaceae bacterium; assembly: GCA_039680295.1. Classification (GTDB taxonomy): domain Bacteria; phylum Chloroflexota; class Anaerolineae; order Anaerolineales; family Anaerolineaceae; genus JBDKTF01. The sequence goes on along the minus strand of JBDKTF010000205.1, from coordinate 17,100 downwards.
GTAAAACTGGACAGAATCATCCACGATGGATGACAATCGACCAATGGTCAAATTGATATCAGTGACACGGGATGCCTGTGCTTTTTTTGCATGCTCCAGACTGATATTCAAAATGCTTTCCGTGACTGCTAATTCGTGCATGGGGATAATTATAATACCAAAATGGTGGGATTTGATCTCTTCATTAAATACAGCGGGAATAGTATCTTCCCGCTGCATGGCTGATATGGATAGAGGACAGTGACATCATTCCAGTTGATTGTGTGAAAGATTATTTCTGACCGGAGGATTGACAAACATGTCTGAGAGCTGCAAACGAGTGGTCAGCAGGCGGCTGGCAGCCACATTGCTGATGCGCCGCATGACGATATATCCCAGGTCGTGATCTTCATCGCACAATTTCCGCAAGGGCTGCGCTTCAAACGCAAGCATGCGGGTGGGCAGAAGCACACGAGCCGACGCGGTACGCTGGCGAACCAACGGGGTCACTGCAGACCAGCCGATTACATCCAGCGGTTCTGCCGTAAATATGCGAATGTTCCCACAGGTAGGAACCAGAATTTCAACAGCCACTTCTCCTTCGAGAAGAACATAAAGATAATCTTCCTTGGCGCCTTCTTCAAAGAGAATTTCTCCGGGTTCGGCGCGGCGCAAACTCGCAATATCTGCCAACCGTGCTCGGCTGGCAGCGCTTAGCTCCAAAAACCAGGGAATGGTCTGTATTGTATCAATTATATCTGCCTGGTTGAACATCGTACCTTCCTGTTCTGCATTTCCAAGCACAGAACCTGGATCTGTAAACACTACAAATAATAGACGCAGATTACACCATTGAAGAGTATTAGACGGTTATAACCCCCCATCAACCATCCAAACAGTAAGTGCAGTTCTAGATCGTCTCTATATTTTTATCATGCAAAGAGATTGCGTATAAGTGCAGATCGTCACCAGCCGGGTGGCTTATTGTCACTCGGCGGTATACACATTAAAGATGATCCGGGATGATCCGCACCATTGATGCGATCATCCCGGATGAGGTAAAGTGGAATTAATGGCGGTCTTTAAGATAAACTGACCAGTATACGATAACGACTAAAAAAGCACCCCCGATGATGTTGCCGATCGTCACGGGAAGCAAGTTCTTCAAGAGGAAACTGCCCCAGGTGAGACTGTCTGTGGCAACTTCAGTGGTAGCGACGAACGCCGGATCCAATGCCTTGAGAAAAAGCCCGAAGGGGATGTAATACATATTGGCAACACTGTGCTCAAACCCTGCCGCCACAAATGCAGTGATTGGCAAAATGATGGCAACAATTTTATCCACAGTGGAATGGGCGCCGTAGCACAGCCAGACCGCCAGACAAACCAGCGCATTGCAAAAAATTCCCAGGGCAATTGCCTGACCAAAACCCAGATTCACTTTGGCGACCGCAGTACCCAGAGCGACCTTGCCGACTGCGCCTGCGCCGAAAGCATATTGCTTGCTGGCGATCATTAATAATGCCGTGGCGATGGATCCGACAAAATTGCCCAGGTAGACAATCCCCCAGTTTCTGAGCAACGCGCCGGTGGTAATTTTCTTGTTCGCCCACGCCATGATGATCAGATTGTTTCCGGTAAAGAGTTCGGCGCCGGCAAGAACGACGAGCGTCAGCCCAAGGCAGAATGCCAGACCCATGAGAAAGCGGGTGACACCGTATGGAAGCGCACCAGAAGTGCCGGCTGATACTGTGGTGGCGAAAACCGCGCCCATGGCGATAAACGCGCCTGCAAGAATGGATAAAACAAATAACTGGAAAGTAGGTGTTTGCGCTTTGCGAATACCTACGGTTTCAGCGCGCTGCGCAATTGCTGCGGGAACGAGGGCATCAAAACCATTTTCTTCAGACATTCAATCAACTCCTTCTACGAATAAAATGTTTTCAAGCCTGGATCTTTGGCGGAACCCAAGCCCAGGCTCTCCGGCGATGGATCTATAAATTACAATAAATTGGCAACCGGTTCACGCCGGTACCAGCGAACGATTTCCTGGGCTGCCTGTTGAGCCAGAATTGCGGTTGATTCGGACAATCCCCGAACGAATTCGAATTGGTATCCGCGCACTGAAATAAGAACGGCTTCAGGCTGCTTATGATACACCTGTTCCACCAGAACCATGCAGGTTTGCGCGGTCATGTGGTGGGTAAGCGGCGAACGTTGAAATTCGGCTGCCACCTTTTCCACATGTAGGTCTTCATCCACACTTCCGGTGTGGCAATCGACAAAGCATAAACGATCGAAACCGGCGGCAATTTCTGCGGTTTCAGGGGTCAATTGCAGCGAAAATAAAAATGCGGGATCACCGTTTTCCAGGTTAGAAAAGCTCTCTTCCAAATCGGAGATTTCGCGGTTTAGTTGCTGCGCTACACTGGTGAGAATATGGTATGCCACGCCGTCATCCTGGCGGTCCAGGTTACCATAACCGATGATCAAAGTTTTTTCCATGGGTACCATCATAAAGAGAGGGGCGAGGACTTGCCTCGCCCCTGCAAATAGTCGAATTGGGCGAAATCAATCGCGCGTAATCGTGCGAATGAGGTTACCCGTGGTATCTTCAATGTTCACGATCATGGGCATCTGACCCACGGCATGCGTGGAGCAGGAAAGGCACGGATCGTGTGCGCGCACGGCGGCTTCTACCCGGTTGAGCATGCCTTCGGTGACATCAGGACCATGAACATACGTCTTGGCAACTGAGTCGACCGCTTCGCACATTGCCCAGTTGTTGTGACCGGTGGATACGATGAGGTTGACCTTGAGCAGTTTGCCCATCTCATCGGTCTTATAGTGATGGATCAGGGTTCCGCGCGGAGCTTCGATGACGCCGATGCCTTCGCCCGTGATTTGCTGGTGGGTGTTGAGAATGTCGGTGGAGAGAATATCCGGATCATTCAGCAGCACAGACACGCGTTCGGCAGCGAAGAGCGCTTCGATCAGTCGGGCGTAGTGGTAATAGAGCGTGTTTTCGATCGGTTTTCCGCCGTTGATCTTGCGATATTCTTTGAAAGCTTCGTTTGCCAACTGAGTGTCGATCTGTTTGGAGACATTCAAACGTCCCAGCGGACCCACGCGGTACACACCCTGGGGAAAACCCATCTTCTTGTAATACGGGAATTTGAGGTACGACCAGTTTTCCACATGCTCGGCGATGTATTTCAGATAATCGCTGCCGGGGAATTTTTCCAGCTGCTTGCCGGTCTGATCTATGAGGCGCATCTCGCCGTTATACAGTTCGAGACTGTCGTTGGGAGTCACCAGTCCCATGTAGCCGGTGGGGAAGACAGCGAATTTCTGAATGTCTTCCATGTTCTTTGCAGCCCAGTCTTTCATGATTTGAAGACCGAGCTGAATGGTGGCAATGCTTTCATCCAGACCTTGCAGGATGGTATCGCGTTCAGCCGCTTTGAGGGCTTTATTAACGCCACCGGGAACGGCGAAATTGGGATGAACACGACGACCACCCAGCGTGTGGATGATTTCCTGACCCCACTTGCGCAGGTTGACGGCTTTGACCGCAATATCGGGTGCGGTCTGTATCAGCCCCACCACATTGCGAATAGCGGGATCGGCGTCGAAACCCAACAACATATCCGGACCGGAGAGTTCAAAGAAATGCATGCCGTGGGATTGGACGATCTGCCCCATGTGCATCAGATCGCGCAGCAGGGAGGCAGGGCGAGGTGGTTCAGCACCCACGACCTTGTCCGCGGCTTTGGCGGATGCCAGGTGATGGCTCACCGGGCAAATCCCGCAGATGCGCGGTGTGATGAGGGGCATTTCAAAAAACATGCGTCCTTCACAAAATTTTTCAAATCCGCGAAATTCGTTGACGTGCAGGTAGGCATGTTCGACACTGCCATCATCCTTCATGCGGATGGTGATTTTCGCGTGCCCTTCAATACGGGTAACTGGTTCGATGGTAATTTTTTGTGCAACCATAAGTGTCTGCCTCCTATTGCCACTGTAGCTTATCGCCCTTGATTTCGGGTATTCTGCCCTGTGCCAATTCACTCAACACGTAAAAAATCGTATCAGCGTCAGGGGGGCAGCCGGGGACAAATACATCCACCGGAACAACTTCTTCCAAAGCGCGAACCTTGGTCGGAACGGCTAATTCTGGATCGCTGGGGATCATCCCTTCGGAATCAGTGCTTTCGGTTTCGACATAGGCACGGCGAAGCGATTCTTCGATGGTGAAGAAGTTGCGCATGGCAGGTACACCACCAAAGACAGCGCAATCACCCAATGCCACCAAAATTTTGCAGCGGCTGCGCATGCGGTGGGCGACTTCTTCATTGGCGGAATTATTAATTCCGCCTTCCAGAATACCGACATCCACGCCGCTGGCATCGGGTTCTTTAAGATCGGTTATCGGTGTGGCGCGGAGATCTGCCAATTCTGCGACTTTGATAATGCGCTCGTCAATGTCCAGCAAGGACATGTGGCAGCCTGCGCATCCTGCCATCCAATCGGATGAGATTTTTGGTTTTCCCATGTGTTTACTCCTTGTTCGTCTCTCTACCGGTGAAAAACGTCTAACCTTCCACCAGTTCGGCAGACGGCGTACGCTCTGAAAGCATTTGTTTCCAATCCGCCGGGGTTAAGGTGACGCCCATTTCTGCTGCCAGGGCTTCGAGGACTTTCTGGTTTGATAAGACATTTTCGGGCGCAGGAACAGCCTTTTTGGCTGCCTGAATGCGTCCATCCATATTCACAAAATGACCTTCCTGCTCTGCCCACATTTCCACCGGGAAGACCACATCTGCGGCAGCGGTCAACGGGGAGATGTAGCTTGCCTGAACGGCGAGGAAGGGAACATCTTTGACGTGTTCCACCAGGCTGTCGGCAGGAACATCATCGCCCAATGCGACATAAACCGCCTGATGATTCGCAGGTTTGAAGGCTTTATCCAGACCATATTGCGCTGCGGCGAAGCTGTTGGCGTCACCCTTGGTAACGACAACTTTGGCTCCGGTGACCTTTGCCAGTTCCAACGCTGCCTGAATGGTCTGTGCTGAAGCGCGTTTACCTACCACAATCGCAGGTGAAGCCGCGGCGCACATCATGCGGGCAGCTTCTTCAGCCTGTTCGTTCGTCAATACGGTGGATTGCGCCAGCGCGCCGCCGGGGGCAGCTTTGGCAACGCCCAGACGAACCGCTGCGGATGCAATGCCGTACAGCGCTTCGGCGACCTGAGCATCTTTGACCTTGAGGAACAGGTTTGCCAGGATATCGAGGCTGTTTTCGCCGCCGTCTACCAGAATGTAGCCCGCGCCAGCCCGAACATTGCGTTTGACAAAGAAGCCAGCCACCTGGTGATCTTTCACCAGATCTTCACCCAGAGTGAGGAAGCAATCGGCTGTGCGCAGATCGTCCAGTTTCCCTTCGAAGGGTTTACCGGTTTCTTGCGCGACCGTGCTGAAGGAAGCCGGGAGCTCTTCTTCCAATGTGGTGACGATGCCGGCGTGCAGACCATCTTTGAAGAATTTCTTGAAGGTCGCCAGGGTTTCCGCTGTCAGTCGTGTGGATGCCAATGCAGCCACGCCGTCACCATTTTTGCCAACCAGCGGTTTGATTTGAGATGCTGCGGCTGAGATGGCTTCTTCCCAGGTGGCAGCTTTGAGTGAGCCGTTCTTGCGCACCATGGGGGTGAGAACGCGTTCGCGCTCTTCCTTCATGGGGGCGAAACGACCCTTTTCGCACAGCAAACCGCCGTTCACTGGGGCGTCCCAGTCCCCTTCGATGCGAACCAGGTGATTGTCGCGGGTGAGAACATCCATCGAGCAGCCGACTGAGCATCCGTTGCAGACAGACAGATTGTGCTCCACCTGAACTTCTTTACCGCGATACGCTGATTCGCGGTCGATCAGTGCGCCGGTGGGGCAGATCTGAACGCAAACGCCGCAGGAAATGCAGGAGCTTTCTCCCAAAGGCGTGCCCAGATCGGCGACCAGGAAGCTGTTGGCGCCGCGCTCTTCAAAACCGAGCGTATAATTGCCCACCATTTCACCGCAGGCGCGGACACAGCGGCGGCAGAGGATGCAGCGGTTATTGTCGAGTACAAAGTCGGGATGTGAGGCGTCCACTGCGTACGGCTGCCAGTTTGGCTGCAAAGGCCAGTGGGTCATGCCCTCACGATACGCAGAGTTCTGCAGTTCACAGTCGCCGCCAGAGACCTGGCAGTACATGCAGAAATGGTTGCGTTCACTGAAGATGAGCGTGAGGACGAATTTGCGAGCATCGCGCGTCTTTTCGGTATCGGTGCTGACCACCATACCGTTGGTCACAGGCAACGTACAGGCAGTCTGAAGCGTGCGGGCACCTGCAACCTCTACGACACACAGACGGCAGCCGCCGTAAGGGGTCAGAGAGGGATGATCGCAAAGGGTTGGGATTGTGATTCCGGCTTGTTCTGCAGCGCGGAGAACAGTTGTCCCTTCTGGAACTTCGATTTGTTTTCCATCAATCGTCAGGTTAACCATGTATCTACCTCTTCACGGATGTAATCAGTGCATATTAGTGGACGGTTATTCTGCCGCTCATTGGGCAGACACCGGTCGGGCAGACTTTGAGGCGAATATGCGCTTCGACCTCAGCCCGGAAATGTTTCAAGATATCGCGCAGGGGAGTGCCAACCGTTTGACCCAGACCGCAGTTCGAAAGCTGGTACAGATTGTCGCTGATGGTCAGGAGGTCATCCAGGTCGCGCATGGTTCCCATGCCTTCTGTAATACGATTCAGAATTTCGTAGGCACGCTGGCTGCCGATACGACAGGGATTGCATTTACCGCAGCTTTCATTGCGGAAGAAATTGAGCAAAACCTTTGCCAGATCGACCACACAGGTGTTTTCATCACAGATCAGGAGCGCACCCGAACCCAATGCCACACCGGCATTGGCGAACGAGTCGAAATCCATGGGCGTATCCTGCAAACTCGCCGGGATGATCGAACCGCTGGAGCCGCCCGTCTGTGCCAGTTTGAAGGTCGCGTTGTGCTTCATGCCTTTGCCGTAGATGGCAATGACTTCGCGCAGAGTGATGCCCATGGGAACTTCGATCAGACCGGTGACATTGACGTTGCCCATGATGGTGTACACCTTGGTGCCGGGGTTGCGTGGATTGCCGAGTTTCTGATACCAATCCGCGCCATTGCGCAGGATGGGTGGAACATTCGCCAGGGTTTCCACGTTGTTGACCAGAGTGGGTTTTCCCCACAAGCCATTGGTCGTGGGGTAAGGTGGACGGGCGCGAGGTTCGCCCCGTTTACCTTCGATGGACTCGATCAGTGCAGTTTCTTCACCGCAGATGTAGGCGCCGGCACCGGAATGAACGTGAATGTCAAACGAGAACTCCGTACCGAAGATGTGTTCGCCAAGAATGCCCGCAGCTTTCGCGTCTTCGATGGCATGGGTCAATCGTTCGGTAGCCAGCGTATATTCACCGCGAATATAGATATAACCTTCATCCGCGCCGACTGCATAACCGGCGATGGTCATGGCTTCGATGATGCTGTGCGGGTCGCCTTCCAGGATCAACCGATCTTTGAAGGTGCCAGGCTCGCTTTCATCGGCATTGCAGATGACGTACTTTTTGTTTCCGGGTGTCTTCGCGACAAAACCCCATTTGACACCGGTGGGAAAACCTGCGCCGCCTCGTCCGCGTAAACCGGATTTGGTGACTGCCTGAATGACGTCCTGGGGTTTCATTGTGGTCAGAACATTACCCAATGCCTCATAACCGTCGTGGATGATGTAATCTTCGATGTCGTCGGGATTGATGATCCCGGCGCGTTCGAGTACCACGCGATTTTCCGCCGGCAGGGTACCCTGGCGGGCAGACAGCCAGGCGATACGTCCCGTCAATTCACGGCTGGATGCCCGCAGTCCCCCGGCGATACGACCTTTATAAAGGTGTTCTTCAACCAGGAAATGGACATCTTCGGGTTTGACCGGACCATAAATGACCGCTTCAGGATATACAATCACCAGTGGGGCGGCATCGTGGCGTCCAACATCTCCGACCATGGTCAGAGAAATTTCATCCTGCAGGTTGAACGATTTGATTTCAGATTGCAGTTGAGCAAACACATCCTGTGCGCCGCGTTCCATGCTGAGCGGGTCGCTGGAAACAAGAACCATCGAGCGGACTGCTTTCATATTTCCAACTCCTTTACTCGTAGCGGGCAAGAATGCCATCGATCTGATCAGGGGTCAGATTGCCATATGCATCGTCGTCGATCAAAATGACCGGACCGACTGCGCATAACCCCAGACAACTGGTGGTTTCAAGCGTCCATTTACCATCGGCGCTGGTTTCACCGGATTTCAGGTTGAGGGCTTCCTGCAGACGCTGCCAGACCTCTCGACCGCCCACCACGTGACATGGCGCGCTCTCGCAGAACTTAATGACGTGTTTTCCGCGCGGTTTGGTGGACAGCATCTGATAGAAGCTGGCGACCGAGAAAAGGCGACTCTTGGGAACCCGAAGAAGACGGCTAATTTCTTCCAATGCTTCAGCAGGTAAATAGCCTACTTCTCGGTTGACGTCATTCAAGATGGGGATCAATTCATCTTGAGTGGTTCCGTGACGTTCCACAGCTCGCTGTACGGCACTCAGAACTTCTTGTGGCTTCTTCACTTCAATCGTCATCTTCCTCCTCCAGTATTCGGAGATTCCTGATCAGGTGAATTCGGTCACACCGCAACGTTGAAATCCATCGTGAGGTGTTATTCAACAACAACTGCATTAAAGTTGCACACCTGCATACAAATGCCGCAACGGATGCACACATCGGGATTGATCTTGTGTGTCAGGCGGCGTTCACCGCTGATGGCGCCGACCGGGCAGTTCCGTGCGCAAACCGTACAACCGGTGCACACATCTTCCTGGATGCGGTAGTGGATCAATGCGCGGCAAACCTTGGCAGGGCAGCGTTTCTCATAAATATGCGCTTCAAACTCTGAGCGGAATTGCTTGAGAATGCTTTCCACCGGGTTGGGCGCGCCCTGTCCCAAACCGCACAGTGCAGTTTGCTTAATTTCTTTGCACAGCATCTCCAGCGTTTCGATGTCACCATCTTTACCTTTTCCACCGCAGATGCGTTGCAGGATTTCCAGGATGCGACGTGTACCCACACGGCAGGGGGTGCATTTCCCGCAGCTTTCGTCCTGGGTGAAATCCATGAAGAAACGTGCCATGTCGACCATGCAGGTTTCTTCGTCCATCACGACCATACCGCCGGAACCCATGATGGATCCGGCAGCACTCAAAGAGGCGTAATCGATGGGGATATCCAGCATTGGTTCGGGAATACAACCACCCATTGGACCGCCAGTTTGAACGGCTTTGAATCCTTTGTTTTCCTTAATACCACCGCCAATGTCGAAGATCACTTCGCGCAGGGTGATGCCAAAGGGGACTTCGATCAAACCGGTGTTTTTCACATCACCGGCAAGCGCAAAGGTTTTAGTGCCTTTGCTGTTCTCTGTACCCATGCTGGCATACCAATCGGCGCCGTTCAAAATAATCTGGGGCACATTGGCATAGGTTTCTACGTTGTTGATGTTGCTGGGTTTTCCCCACAAACCTTTGACCGCCGGGAAAGGTGGACGCGTACGCGGTTCGCCGCGCTTCCCTTCGATGGACGCCATCAACGCGGTCTCTTCACCGCAAACGAAAGCGCCGGCGCCCATGCGAACTTCGAGGTCGAAGTCAAAGCCAGAGCCGAGAATATCTTTGCCCAACAGTCCCAACTGACGAGCCTGTTGAATGGCGATGTTAAAGGTGCGCACGGCAATGGGGTATTCTGCACGGCAGTAAACGTAACCCTGCTTTGCGCCGATTGCATATCCTGCGATGATCATGCCTTCAAGCACGGAATGCGGATCGCCTTCCAGAACACGGCGGTTCATAAACGCACCGGGGTCACCTTCATCGGCGTTGCAGATCAGATATTTGACCGGATCTGCTGAGGATCGCGCGAACTGCCATTTTTTGCCGGTGGGGAAGCCCGCACCGCCGCGACCTTTCAGACCGGATTTCAGCACTGTATCGATCACCTCTTCCGGTTTCATTCCGGTGAGGACATTCGCCAGCGCCTGATATCCATCATTGGCAATGTAGTCTTCAATATTTTCCGGATCGATCTGACCGCAGTTGCGCAGAACGATGCGCATCTCTTTGGCTTTTGGAGCGCCCAACTCTTCATCTGCAAACGGTTTTTCCGTAGCCTGAAATTTGGTGACCGTGCGCCCTTTGAGGAAGTGTTCCTCCACGATATAAGGGATATCGTCTGGGGTCATTCCGGAATAATGTACGCCTTCCGGGTAAACCATGAATTCAGGACCATTGGCGCAACCGCCGATGCGGGAGGTTTCCAGCACCTGTATTTCGTCGATCAATCCTTGCGCCACCAGTTCATCCTGCAGCGCATCCATGACCTCGTGAGCGCCTTTGCTGAGGCACTGCGGGTCAACGCAAACCAACACATGGGAACGATAATACTTCATTAGGATTATCCTGTAATGGATGATTTGAACTTGATCATGCCTGTATGATCAGGCGTTAATCACATAGTCAGACACAATTTTGCCCTGACCGACATGCTCGTCGATGATGCGTTCGGCAACCGCGGGGGAGACCTTGCCGTAGGTTACTTTGGGTTGATCCCCAATGACGACCTGGACAATCGGTTCTTTTTCACAAAGACCGATGCAGCCCGTTTGGGTGACCAGAATCCCCGAAAGATTTTGGGATTCAATCATATTCAAGATGGCTTTCATGGTGGTTCGTGCGCCTGCGGCGATACCACACGTTCCCATGCCAACAATTATCTGCACGGTGCCAGAGGTGGCTTTCGCCTGCCGCTTTTCCAAAGCTGCTTCGCGCAGTTTCTTCAGATCTTCAAGTGACTTTACGGTTGCCATTTTATGTTCTCCTGCTATTCAGCATGAAATGATTCGGGTGAACAACTCGTTCAGGCTGTGAACTCGGTGTCTGGTTGAACATTGTCAACACCATCTTCCAGCGAAGTGCGGATGAATGTCAGTACGTCGGGTTCGGTGAGCGAAATGCCTTCGAGCTCTCGTTTAAGATCGGTGTCGTCGAAAACAAACACATCATCATTAACCTGATAACGAAATAGCCAGTGAATCTCTGGAAAGGCAACAACCAGCGACTGTATGGTGCCGGGAAGATCGCCCAACGGCATGCGGTCGATATGGCTGCGTTGAAAGGAGACATCCAGTCTTGTGCCTTTTCCCAATTCAGATTGCAGCGTGAGGGAACCATTGCAGGCTTCAGCGGCAGCTTTAAGCAGTGGAATGCCCAGACCTACCTTGCGGGTGGTGCGGCTGGTGACGAATGGATCCACCACTTTGGCTGCGGTTTCCGCATCCATGCCTTTGCCGTCATCGGTAACAGACATGCATAACCGGTCAGTGCGGGTATCTTCCATCACATCGATGGAGATATTTCGCGCTCCGGCTGCAACGCTGTTCTCAGCGATATCGAGCAAATGCAATGCCAATTCTCTCACGACACGATTTCCTTATTCCTGGCACTTCTTAATGATCTGCGGGAGTTTATTGGGGCGAACGCGACCAAAAACTTCGTCGTCGACGACAACCACAGGCGCCTGACTGCATGCACCCACACAGCGGCAGAGTTCCATTGTGATGGCGCCATCAGATGTGGTTTGACCCGGTTCAATTCCCAGGGTTTGCTGCGCTTTTTCGATCAATTGCGGAATGCCGCCCACATAGCAGGCAGTTCCAAGGCAGAATTTGATGGTGTGCTTTCCACGCGGGGTGGTGGTGAAGAAGGAATAGAACGTCACAACGCCATGCACGGCGCTGACTGGCACATGCAATTTTTCAGCGACATATGCCTGCATTGGCTCAGAGATAAAACCAATCGCTCCCTGAAGTTCATTTAACACGACCATGGTCGCGCCAGGGCGGTTTTTATTCTGATCGAGGATGGAATCAATGATTTGCTTCTGATCAGCTTTGGTTAGGGGATCATTTTCGGGAATTTTTTCACAAATACTTGCCATAAAAGGCTCCATACTGTAGTGGTGATAAAGATGAGTAGGCATACTTCGCCTCAAATAAGTTTACCTGCCCCCATCTTTTTTGATCAATACCAAATGTCACTGAATTGTCAGGAAAGTTGTCAATACAAATAATTGCCTATTTGTGCATTCCTACCCTCCCATTTTTGGATGGCTTTTAGAATTTCTGCGATGGTGGGGGCTTCCATGGTCAGATAAGTGCTTCCCAAAAAACTATCCAATTGATGAACATCTCCACTCTGGATGAGCGGATAGGGTCGAATCTGCGGAAATGTCGCATAGGCATTGTCTGGGGTAATGTGCCGCGATATTTCCAATCCTCGGATCGGCAAACTGGGTGGAACGAATCCCAGGTTTTCAATCAATCCGAATGCCTTGCGGTTGACATGCGCCGGGATGAACAGACCCCCCAATTGATAAACGCCGTTGAATGCATCTTCAATGGTCATACTCGAACTGGTCGGCAGCAGGCGGGGTTCGCGTGCCAGAAAATCACCCGTCTCATCCACAATGAACTGCTCGCCAAAATATTCGATATTATTTTCAAGATCGGGTAACGTTTCATTCACCTGACGCTGCCACTCAGAGAGCTGGTCCAGTGTATCGAATAAACAGAGGACGTGCACTTCCTCGCGTGTTTGCAGCTCCATACCAGGCAAGACAATCAACCCCGTACCCACCGCTGCGCATTGAACGGCGGCGACATTGGCGCTGGCGTTGTGGTCGGTGATGGCGATCAGTTGAATCCCCTCATCCACGGCAGTCTGTACGATGAGAGGGGGGATCATCTCCACCTCTGCGCAAGGTGAAAGAACCGTGTGAACGTGCAAGTCAGCACGATAAATATTCAATGGTTGCGATCCTGGTTAACGCAAACCCATCTCCCACAAAGCCCCCACAATGGGGTAGGTGGGCTGACTGGTACTCAGCAGGGTAATGCCTTCTGTGTTGGCTTTTTCGATGGTTTCTGGTTCGGGCGTGGCGCCTTCGGTGATTATGACCGCGCTCAGATCAAGCAAAGCTGCCACTGCCACAATATTGGTGTGCGCCTGAAGCGTGATCCAGATCGCCTGGCGCGAAGCCCCCGCCATGACACAACTGAGTAGATCGGATGTGTATCCTGTGCTGGGGATGACTGTGGAGAAGTCCTTGGGCGTGGTGAGTACGTTCAGGTTGAGTTTTTGGATGATCTCTTCAAGCGTCATTCTGGTTTTTCCTTCAGTCATGTGCAACAGATTCGCCAAAGGCATCTTTGTCTTGCAGGAAGATGCGCATTCGCAGACGGGTGCCTTTATCAGGTTTCGATTCGAGCGTCATTTCATCCACACAACGGGCAATATTGACCAATCCCATACCCGCGCCAAAACCCAATTCACGAATTTCTTCGGATGCGGTGGAATAACCGGGTCTCATTGCCTGGTTGATGTCTTTTATGCCGGGACCATCATCCACAGTTTCCATGCTGATCTGGTGAGGTTCAATTTCCACCCTGATGATTCCGCCATTCGTAGTATGAATGATGAGATTCATTTCTGCTTCGTAGATGGCGATGCCACAGCGTCGGGCAATTTGAGGCGATGCGCCCAGACGCAGCAATGCGCGTTTGATAAAACTGGAAGCTGAACCACCGTGTGTGAAATCACCTTGTTTGATGTTGTATCGTAAAATCAGGCTGGTGCGATCAGAGACGATGTCTTCAAAAAGGTGGCTGGCACGATAGCGGATGATTTCTTCCTGATGATAATCATGCTGGAGCGCTTTTAGCAGCCCCCGGGTGATGTCACCCTTGGTAATGATCCCGACCAGTTTTCCATCGGGATTCAATACGGGCAGCCTGCCGATATGCGTCTGAACGAACACCTCGAGCGCCTCGATCACCGGGTCGGTGTCTTTGACGCTGATTACCTGTCGGGTCATGTATTGACCGACGGTGGCTTGTAGGTCGCCGCTGCGCAGGGAACGGATCAGATCTTCAATGCTGATGACCCCGATCAGTTCACCGTTTTCCAGAACGGGCGCACCCGATATACGCGCAACACGGAAAAGGTCAAGCACCTTTTCCATCTGCATATCTGGAGAGACGGTTTTGATTTCACGGCTCATCACCTCGGCGATCTTCAGTTCGTAGGCGAGTTCTTCGACCCGGGTGATTGTATCTACGGCTCGATCCGTGATCGGCGGGGTTTTTTGCCCTGCGTCTGCGTCCATAATATTCCTCGAATACGTTTAGTCGTCGCAGGAACAATTACCATCTGAAACAGGCATTTCGAGACTGGGGAGACCGGCTTCATAAAGTCTTCCGCAAAGTTCGAACATTCCATAAGGTGTGGTAATGATGGGAATCCGTTCCTCATTTGCGAGATCAACGGTTTCTGGGGGGGGCGTCTTTCCGCGGACAAAAACGATTGCCGACACGTCTGCCATTTGAGACGTGCGGATAACCTGCGGATTGCACAACCCCGTCAAAAGCACTGCATGAGGCTGAATCGAAGCCAGAACATCGCTCATCAGATCTGCACCGCATCCCCCTTTAATTTCCCGTGACAGATCAGCCGCTTCGGTTAGAAGCTTTCCATTAATGATTTTGATCAATTCAGGAATGTTCATGCTGTTTAATGCTCTTCAGATGTATTTAGAATAATCCAACACAATCATTATATCCATAAAGCGTTAATTGTGTACACAACCGCAATGGGCAGGATGAAAGTTAGGAAGTTTTGTGATTTATAGCACACACTGCCAGATATGATACAATCAATGGAACAAAAATACAACGGCGGTGTGATATGAAACCAGTAATCCAATCTGTCAAAGGCGCACGTGATTTTTATCCAGAAGAGATGGCGATTCGATCGTGGCTTTACAGTCGCATTCGAGCTGTGGCGCAATCTTATGGTTATCAAGAATACGATGGTCCATTTTTGGAAAAGATTGACCTGTACGCTGCCAAATCGGGCGAGGAACTGGTCAAGGAACAGGCATTTGTATTTCCTGACCGCGGCGGCGATTTGATTACGCTTCGTCCTGAATTGACGCCGAGTCTGGCGCGGATGATTGCCACCCGGCAAAATGAATTGACTTACCCGGTGCGGTGGTGGTCTTTCGGTCCATTCTGGCGTTATGAACGCCCGCAAAAGGGGCGCTCACGTGAATTCTTTCAGTGGAACATCGATTTGATCGGCGCGGCTTCACCCGAAACAGATGCGGAGCTGGTTTCCATCGGGGCACGGTTCTTCCAGTCGGTGGGGTTAAAACCGAATCAGATCAATATTCTGGTCAATAACCGCCGTCTGATGGACAGCGAATTAGCGGCGCTCGATATTGCGCCGGAATTGCGGTCTTCCGTTTTTCGTCTGATCGACCGGCGCGATAAGCTCTCACCAGATGCATGGAAGGCTTACGCGTTGGAGATCGGCTTGACCGAAACGCAATTTGAAGGATTGAAAAAGATGCTGGCGGATGATACGCTCTGGAAAAAGTCAGAGGAATTGACCCGCTTTTTTGCCGCTGCCGAGGCATTGGGCGTACGCGATTACCTGCGTTATGATCCTCAGATCATCCGCGGATTGGATTATTATACCGGCACCGTTTTTGAGGCACGTGACTGCGATGGTGAATTCCGCGCAGTGCTTGGCGGCGGACGATATGACAATCTGGTGGGTGATGTGGGCGGTGAACCGTTGACCGGTGTGGGCTTTGCCATGGGAGATATGGTGGTTACGCTGGCGCTGCGAAAATTTGGCTGTCTGCCAGCTTATGTGCCTTCACCATCTCCCGTGCTGGTTACGGTGTTCGATGAAGAACGATTGGATGTGTCGCTGTCGTTGGCGGCAGAGTTGCGCCAGGCAGGGATTAATGTGACTTGCTTTACCGAAGCAATGAAGCTGCCCAAGCAATTGAAATTTGCGGATAAGATGGGCATTCGCTGTGTCGTGATCATCGGACCGGATGAAGCGGCTCAGGGACTGGCGACCGTGAAGGATCTGGCTGCGCGAACGCAGCAGACGGTGAGCCGGGCAGAAGTGTCAAAAGTGATCCAGGAGATGCTTGCTTAACCGGGCGGTGTGTGATAAAATCTTTGCCGCTCAAATGGTGGGTGTAGCTCAATGGCAGAGCATCGCACTGTGGATGCGAGGGTTGTGGGTTCGACCCCCATCACCCACCCCAACCGAAAGACGTCCGAAAGGGCGTCTTTTTGTTTATGCGGGGGTTGCACCCGTGGGGTGTCATGATGGGTTGACTCCCCATCATCCATCCCGTTCCCCCTCTTTTTTCAGAATCTGATAACGTTCACGCCATTTCGCCAAAAAAACTGGTGATATCCTCAGTTCCCGTTCGAGTTGACTGGTGGGATTGTCGCCTAGTTTCAGCAATTCCAATGTCCCCAATTTGGAATATTGCAAGTATTCTTTATACTTCTAGTCTTCCATACCTGATTTCCGTTTCTTGAGTATGCCTGATCAGGACATTTTTTTGTGTTCACTTTTACACGCGTTTCCAGAGGATGGAGGTCTCGGGTTATAGCGGGCAGAGCCAACGACAACCGTCTTCCAATGGCGGTTCCTCGCTAATTCGATTGAATCCAAAAACGCATTTTATTATTGAATCTAAATGTGTCGAATGTTTGGCTTAATAGATCTTCGATTTCCTGTATGTTCCAACCGAATAACTTTCCTTTTGTCCAAATTATCTTAGAAAGTGTTGGAACGGCTAAAATGACTCCGAAGAAGATCATTTCTGGATTTATGCGTTTCTCTATTGCTTTAAATTTCTCTCCTTGTTCATCTTCTACTTCGATGATATGAAATCCTACCTGCCAAGTTGCCCAAAGGTAACAATGTGCAACACCGGACAGTATTCTATATTCGGATTCATTTTTCAAAAACGTCCTTATTAACATCACTGTTTCCGGCATGTGCGTGGCGATACCTGTTATCTTCCCATTTTTTGATAACTGGGGATACCCCAATGAAATTGCTTTGTTTTC
>JBDKTF010000546.1:0-3509 GCA_039680295.1 Anaerolineaceae bacterium | reverse complement strand
TCGGCTGATTTTTTTGCAGCGGCTTTGAACATCAAGAAGGCGTTATATCTCGATCCAACCAACCCCAATACCTATGGTCAACTGGGGATCATCTACGACCACGGGCGCAATTTTGAGGGATCTGTACAGGCGTTCAAATGCGCCACGCAGGGCTGCACCGTAGAGGAGAGCTGTGAAGTGCTGGATTGCGAGAATACCGGGTTGACGGGGGTACAGGTGGAAGGGATGCCGTTGGATGGAAATTCGTACGTGTATTATTACACCTACGCCTCCGTGCTGGCAGCGCTGAACACGCGCACCAACCCGTCCTGCCAACAGGCGCTTCCCATTCTCGCGCAACTACGCCAGGCGTACGGCAACGATGATAACATCATGAGTATTGTGCGCGAAAGTGAAGCGATTTGTTCCGACACGACCACGACATCCACCGCAGGGACCGCCACGCCGACACCTGGAGAAAATGGGAGTCTGACACCGCTGCCATCGGTACCGGTGACGCTTACACCCAGCCCAGTGGGTAATTAGGCGTTGCAAGATTGTCAGAGATTTATAAGAACTGCGTTCCTTCCCTTGACTTCACCGATAAAGGCAGGTATCATAAGCACAACATTAGCACTCGTGCCAATCGAGTGCTAAAACTATGAAAAATCAAAAACTCTGCTCTTTTAGATGGAGGAACTTATGGCAATGTCTCTCAAACCTCTGGGCAACCGTGTAGTTGTCGAGCCCATCGAACAGGAAGAAATTACTGCGGGCGGTATTGTATTACCCGAAACCGCCAAAGAAAAACCCCAGAAGGGCACTGTGATCGCGGTTGGTCTGGGTGACCGTGATGACAAAGGCAATCGCATTCCGTTGGACGTCAAGGAAGGCGATATTGTTTTGTTTGCGAAGTATTCCGGCACTGAAATCAAGCTGGAGGGGAAGAAAGTCCTCATCCTCCGCGAGAGCGATTTACTCGCCATTGTTAAATAATCATTGAAATTTAAGGAGATTCCATTATGGGAGCCAAACAACTTGTTTTTGCTGAAGAAGCTCGCCGCCGCCTGAAGAATGGCGTGGATGTTGTAGCCAACGCTGTTGCCACTACTCTGGGTCCGAAGGGACGCAATGTTGCCCTGGATCGCAAATTCGGTTCACCCACCATCACGCACGACGGTGTGACGGTTGCGAAAGAAATTGAACTTGAAGATCCTTTTGAGAATATGGGCGCCCAGCTTTTGAAAGAAGCTGCGACCAAGACCAATGATATTGCCGGTGATGGCACCACCACCTCCACCGTTCTGGCGCACGCCATTGTCAGCGAAGGTTTGAAGAACCTGGCTGCCGGCGCCAACCCCATGCTGCTCAAGCGTGGTATTGAAACCGCCGCCAAGGCTGTTGCCGCCGCGATTAAAGATCAGGCGATTGAAATCACCACCAAGGAAGAAATTGGTCATGTTGCGACGATTTCTGCCCAGGACGACACGATTGGCGCGTTGATCGCTGAAGTGATGGACAAAGTCGGTAAAGACGGCGTCATCACCGTTGAAGAATCCAAGGGTCTGGAATTCGAAACTGAATACGTTGAAGGTATGCAGTTCGATCGCGGTTACATTTCTCCTTACTTCGTCACTGATTCTGAACACATGCAGGCGTCCATTGCTGACCCCTACATTCTGGTCTATGACAAGAAGATTTCTGCCGCAACCGACATCGTTCCGCTGCTCGAAAAACTGGTGCAGATTGGCAAGCGCGACATTCTGATCATCGCTGAAGATATTGACGGCGAAGCACTGGCAACGCTGGTGCTGAACAAACTGCGCGGCATGCTCAACGTGCTGGCTGTCAAAGCTCCTGGCTTTGGCGATCGCCGCAAGGCAATGCTGCAGGATATTGCCATCCTGACTGGCGCAAATGTGATCTCTGAAGAAACCGGTCGCAAACTGGAAACCGCTACGGTTGCTGATCTGGGTCGGGCTGAGAAGGTTGAATCGACCAAAGACGACACCACCCTCGTGGGCGGCAAGGGCGATTCTGCGGCAATCAAGGGTCGCATCGATCAGATCCGCGCTGAAATTGAGAACACCACCAGCGATTACGACCGCGAAAAGCTCCAGGAACGCCTGGCGAAACTCTCCGGCGGCGTGGCGATCATCCGCGTGGGTGCAGCCACCGAAACCGAATTGAAGGAAAAGAAGCACCGCGTGGAAGACGCACTCTCTGCGACCCGCGCTGCAGTTGAAGAAGGTATCGTTCCTGGCGGTGGCGTGGCGCTGATCAATGCCATGTCCGCGCTGGACGGCAAGAAGATGGCGAACGAAGACGAACAGATCGGTGTGAACATCGTTCGCAAGGCGCTGGAAGTTCCCATGCGCAAGATCGCTGAAAACGCCGGTAAAGACGGCTCCGTGGTCGTCGAGACCGTTCGCCAGGTGCAGAAGAGCAAGAAGAACAAGCACATGGGCTATGACGTTCTGAGCGAAGATTACATGGACATGGTCAAGGGCGGCGTGATTGATCCTGCCAAGGTGACCCGCGGTGCGTTGGAAAATGCTGCCTCAATCGCAGCCATGATCCTGACCACCGAAGCTTTGATCACCGACGTTCCGGTGAAAGAAGCTGCTGCGGCTCCTGCCCCCATGCCTGAGTATTAATACCCGGCATTGGCAAGGTGAAGTGTGGGGCGGCGTTTATACGCCGCCCCATTTTATTTGACAAACAGGGTGGGAAGCGTATAATCAGCCTGATGAAATCGCAAAAATCTTTTTTCATAAGCATGGGGGTTTGTGTTGGATTGATGCTGCTGATGAGCGCATGCGGTCTGGTCGGCGCAGGATCGACTCCGACGAATGCGGCGCCCAGTTCCACACCCGAGCCACCCACGCCGACACCCGTTCCGGCTGCGGCAGTGGTGAATGGAGAAATCATTCCACTGGTTGAATTCCAGGCGTCTCTGGCGCAATTGGAAGCCGCGCAAAAGGACCTTGGGCTTTCAGATTCAATCGATACACTCAAGCAGCGGGCGGCAGACGATTTGGTTAATCAAACCTTGTTGGCGCAGGCGGCTGTAGCGGCAGGGCATACGCTGGACGACACTACGCTGCAGGCGCGCATCGACGAGCTGTCTGCGCAGATGTCCGCCGGAACGACGCTGGCGGATTGGATGACCGCGCAGGGGTATGACGATGGATCTCTCCGTCCCGCGCTGCGGCGCGCCATGCTGGCAGCCTGGCAGCGAGACCAGATCGAAGCCGCCGTGCCGCAAACCGCAGAACAGGTTCACGCGCGTCAGATCCTGGTTTATAAGGAAGAAACAGCGCAACGGTTGTACAGCGAGATCCAATCTGGCGCGGATTTTGCAACGGTAGCCAGTGAGGTTGATCCGATCTCAGGAGGAGATTTGGGCTGGGTCCCGAAGGGTTACCTGTTGCAAGCGGATGTTGAAAAAGCAGCCTTTTCATTGGAAGCCGGTAAAATCAGCGAAATCATTCAAACACCCATCGGGTATCACATTATTGAAGTGATTG
>JBDKTF010000333.1:0-1902 GCA_039680295.1 Anaerolineaceae bacterium | reverse complement strand
AAGGCAAACACGCTGAAACCTTCGCGGAAAACTTCATCGAACGTCCCGAAGTGCGCGTACCGCAAGTGCATTGGAGCCACACCACCCGCCGCGTGCTCACCCTGGAAGACGTGCAGGATATCAAAATTACCGATTACGCCGCCATCGAAGCCGCCGGAGTCTCGCGCGCAGACATTGCCCACCAGCTTTTCGATGTTTATCTCAAGCAAATTTTCGAGGACTGCTTCTTCCACGCCGACCCGCATCCCGGCAATCTCTTCGTCTCGCCAATTCGCAGCGAAGATCCCGCGGAACCCCCTGACTGGCGGCTGGTCTTTGTCGATTTTGGCAAGGTCGGTGAAGTGACCCCCAAAATGCAGGCGGGATTGAAAGAATTGATTGTCGCAATCGGTCTGCGCGACACCAAACGGGTCATTAAAAGCTACCAGATGCTGGACATTTTGCTGCCCGGCGCCGATCTGGATTTGCTGGAAAAAGCCGGAACGCGCGTGTTCGAACGCTTCTACGGCAAGACCGCCCCCGAAATGATGGCGCTCAACCCCGCTGAAGCAGCAGAATTCATCAACGATTTTTCCGATCTGATCTATGAAATGCCCTTCCAGATCCCCGAGAATTTCATCCTGCTGGGACGCTGCGTGAGCATCCTTTCGGGCATTTGCAGCGGATTGGACCCTGATTTCAATATCTGGACCAGCATCATCCCCTTTGCAGAAAAACTGGTGCAGGGTGAACAGAATAAAGGCTGGAAATTCTGGGTGGGCGAAGCCGGGGCTGCGCTTCGACCATTGATCACGCTGCCGGGAAAAACCGAAAATCTGCTGGAGCGGATCGAGCAGGGCAGGCTGGAAGTCCGCACCCCCGATATGCAGCATCAGCTCTCGCATGTGGACCGATCTGTGCGCCGGTTGACCGCTGCGGTGATCTTTGCAGCTTTTCTGCTGGCAGCCGTACAGGTGTATCTCAGCGGCAGTATGGTCCTGGCGGGTGGATTGTCATTCGCAGCGCTGCTCGCTCTGGGCGCCGCCGTCTTCCAGCGCTGACCCATCCAATCTTTGCGTTCCTTCCCCACCGTCTTCCCTTCCCCCAGACTCACGTTCTCCGGGGAACCTATTTCCGCGTAATTCGTCTTCCTTTATGGAGAAGCGTCTCCCCCTTGCGGGGAGGGATGAATCGCGCTACAGTACAAATCATCAACATCATCTGATCAGCGAGGTTTCGTGACCCTTTCTCAACCCCTTACCATTGGCGTCATCTCTGATACGCACGGAATCCTGCGTCCGCAGGCTGTGGAAGTGCTGGCGGGTGTCTCTGAGATCATCCATGCCGGAGACATCGGCAAACCCGAAGTGCTGACCGCCCTGCAAGCCATTGCCCCAGTCAGCGCCGTGCGCGGCAATGTGGACCGCGGCGACTGGGCAAATTTGCTGCCGCGCAGCGCGGTGATCACCTTGAATGGCGATCTCTTTTACCTGCTGCACAATCTGAACGATCTGGATCTGGACCCTGCCGCCGCGGGTTTTGCCGGGGTGATCTATGGGCATTCCCACCAACCCGAAACCTATTACAAAAAGAACGTCCTTTACCTCAACCCTGGCAGCGCGGGTCCGCAGCGTTTTGTCAACCCGATCAGCGTGGCGCGGCTCACCCGCCTGCCCATCGGTTGGGAAGCGCAGCTCATTTCGCTGCCGGGGTAAACCCGGCTGAATTTTTTCAGTAAACAATAAAGGAGTTTATGATAATGAAAAAGAGCATCTGGTTTTTAGTCAGCGTTTTCGCTGCTTTTGCCTTGATGTTGGCTGCCTGTCAGACGCCTGCCGCCACCCCCACTGAATCATCCGGGGCGCCGTCCATTCAGGCGACCGAACAACCGGCGCTGCCGACCGCCACATCCGAGCCCACCGC
>JBDKTF010000548.1:0-2232 GCA_039680295.1 Anaerolineaceae bacterium | reverse complement strand
GCTGAAGACCATCAGGAACATCATGCAATGACTCAAATACAATCCGGCGGTGGATTCGTCAAGGGATGGAGGCGGTAATGGCGGGTAAATACATCACAATTGGACAGCTGGCAAAAAGGTTTGAAGTTTCCGAGCGCACTATAAAAAACTGGTGGCTGTCCGGGAAAACCTCGCTGGAGCTATTCTGCCCGCGGCACTTGATAGGCAGCAGCGGTCTCCGTTTTACCCGGAAAAGTGTGGAAGTTTTCGAGGGTGAATGCCATGTGAAACCGGAGGATTACTCGGAATAGCCTCTGTACATCCTCGGAAAAGGATGGAAAAACGTGGAAAAATGCGAAATCTCTGGAAAAAGGTGGAAAAGGCTTACTGCCCTTTCCATTTTTTTTTATGCATCTTAGTTACATGAGCATAGCGATCCCGACAACCGAACCAGCAGTAATCACCGCCGGAGATACCATCCAGTGGCAAATCAGCAACGCAGATTATCCTGCGGACTCTGGCTGGACTCTCAAGTACGCCCTGGTTAGTTCCCTGGGTGTCATTGCCATCACCTCTGCCGCTGCCGGATCTGATCACCTGGTAACAATCTCCGCAACAACATCCGGCACATATAAAGCTGGCGATTACCGCTTCCAGAAATACGTTGAAAAGGGTTCCACTCTGGAAGTGGAGCGGATCACCCTTGACAGCGGTACTATCTCCATCGTTGCCGCTCTCTCGGCTCTCACCGTCGCCACCGATACCCGCAGCCAGAACCGCCGTATCCTCGACGCCATCAACCTTGCCATAGAAGGGCGCGCCTCCCGCACTGACCTTGAATACGAACTCAGCACCGGCGGCTCAACCCGCAAAATAAAAAGCCTGACTGTTGACCAGCTCCTGCTGGCGCGTGATCGTTACACCCTGGCAGTCTGGCGTGAACAGAACCCCGGCAAACTCGCCCCGCAGATCCGCCTGAAGATAGGAGGTTGCCGTGGGTAAACTTGCCAAACTTTATGATCGTGCTCTTTCCTCTGTCGGTCTCCGTCGCGTGAAGGCCTCCGGCATAATCCCCGGCACCGATTCATTCCAGATTCTCAAAGAGTGGATCGAGTCCCCGCTGAAAGCGTCCGGTTCCCTCGATTGGGATCTGCGCAACAAACTCAACACCATCCGCCAGAAAGCCCGCGCCCTGGAACTCAATAATCCCCTGGTGCGGCAATACCTCCAGCTGCTGGAGCAGAATGTTATCGGTCCCCGTGGCATCCGCTTGCAATCACAGGTCCGCAACAACGACGGCAAACTCAACAAAGCCATCAACAACAAAATAGAATTCGGCTTTGCCGACTTCTGGCGTGATCCCTGGGTAGATGGCCGCATGTCCGGTATAGCCGGAGAACATCTCCTGATCCGTACCGTCGCCGTTGACGGCGAAGCCTTTGTCCGCCGTGTCCGCTCCTCAAAATATAAATACGGTCTCAAACTGCAGATGATCGATCCCGATCTGGTAGATCACCAGCTCAACCGTCCGCGCGGTGCCCAGGGTGAAAATGAAATCCGCCTCGGCATCGAAGTTGACGAATGGGGCAAAGCCGAAGGCATCTGGATTCGCACCAGTCAGCAGGATATCAACAACAACACCGCCCGGAAACATACCCGCATCCCGGCTGATGACATCATCCATTTATACGATCCGCAGCGCATCAACCAGACCCGAGGCATAACCTGGCTTAATTCGGTTATGACCCCGCTCAACATTTTGGATGGCTATGTCGAGGCCACCCTGTTGGCAGCCAGAACCGGCGCGTGCTCCATGCCACTGTTCAAACATACCAACGCCGATCTTTACGAAACCGACTCCAGCGGCAACCCTAAACCGACCGCGCCTTTCAATATCGAACTGAGCCCCGGTTCCGGTCTCACCATGCCCGCCGGTTTGGAAATGCAGGAATTCAAACCGAACCAGGTCACCATCGGCTTCGGGGAATTCACCAAAGAAAGCAAGCGCTGGACCTCCTCCGGTCTCTGCACATCTTACAATGCCCTGGCCAACGATCTGGAAGGTGTCAACTATTCCTCGATGCGCTCCGGCCTGCTGATCGAGCGGGACAGCTGGAAATGTTTACAGCAGATGTGGATCGACCGTTTCCGTGTTCCGGTTTTCGGCTGGTTCCTCACTGATGCACTCCTTTCCGGTGGTCTGGTTCTTGATTCCCGCAACCCGCTTAAATTCATGGCGGCCAAATGGGTGCC
>JBDKTF010000035.1:0-5709 GCA_039680295.1 Anaerolineaceae bacterium | reverse complement strand
TATATCGGCGCCATGCCCGGACGGATATTACAGGCATTGCGGCGTTCAGAATCGCACAATCCCGTCTTCATGCTGGATGAGATCGACAAGCTCAGCCACGATTTCCAGGGTGACCCCGCCTCGGCCTTATTGGAAGTGCTCGATCCAGAACAAAACTCCGAATTCCGCGACCATTATTTGGAAGTGGCATACGACCTCTCTCAGGTGATGTTCATTACTACCGCCAATCAGATCGACACCATCCCGGGTCCGCTTCTGGACCGCATGGAAGTGATCCAGCTTGCGGGTTACACTGAGAGCGAAAAAGTCGCCATTGCCATGCGCTATCTCATTCCTCGTCAGCTTCGAGAAAACGGGCTGCGCAGTGATGAGATCCAATTTGATGAATCCGGCGTGCAATCCATTATTCGCCATTACACCCGCGAAGCCGGCGTGCGCAACCTGGAAAGGAAGATCGGTGGAGTTTGCCGTAAGGTGGTAACCCGGATCAGCGAGGGAAAAGATGGGCGCGCGCCAATCAACGCCGAGAATATCAAGGATTATCTGGGACATCCTCCGATGTTGGAACCAGAAGAGATCATTGTGCGTACCTCCATTCCTGGGGTTGCCACCGGTCTCGCCTGGACACCCGTCGGCGGTGATGTGCTCTTTGTAGAAGCAACCCAGATGTCTGGCGCAAAAGGCTTTCAAATTACCGGCTCCATCGGCAATGTCATGGAAGAATCCGCCCGCGCCGCATTATCCTATGTCCGCTCGCACACCGAAAGTCTGGGATTGAAGCCCGATTTCTTTGAGCACTCAGATTTGCATCTTCACGTTCCGGCAGGCGCCCAACCCAAGGATGGACCATCGGCGGGTGTCACCATGGTCACTGCGCTGGTTTCGCTCCTCTCAGGGCGTCCGGTTCGCTCTGATGTAGGCATGACCGGTGAAGTCACTCTGCGCGGTCAGGTCCTTCCAGTTGGTGGCATTAAGGAGAAAGTGCTTGCTGCGCATCGATACGGACTTAAAATGGTCATTCTGCCGCGCTGGAACGAGCCCGACCTGGAAGAATTACCCGAAGAAGTTCGCCAGACAATGGAGTTCAAATTCGTTGAAAACGTGGATGAAGTGATCCAGAACGCCCTTGAACCCATAAAATCCACGCCACCTGCAAAATCACGCAAAAAAGCGGTTTCCACACATGTCCAAGATTCTGATCGTTGAGGATGACATCACCATGCGAACGCTATTGAAAACCTTGCTGGAATTGGAAGGTTTTCAGGTGGAAACCGTGTTATGCGAGGAAGAAACTGCTTTGTTGGAACGCATCCAGATTCAACATCCCGATGCCATTTTACTGGATGTGAACCTCAAGCGCGCAAATGGTTTGGATTACCTCAAATTGATTCGTCAAAATTCAGATACCCGATCCATCCCGGTGATCATGTCATCGGGGATGGATATGCGCGAACGCTGTATGTCTTTCGGCGCATCTGATTTTTTGATGAAACCATACATGCCGGATGATCTGATTGCGACCATTCGGAAATATTTAAAAACGTTACCGGGAACCCCTTCCCGAACCTGTTAAAGGAGCTTTTTGTGGGGAAAAAACATAATCTCAGCAGTATGCAGTGGCGCAATGTCGACCTTCATCTGCATACACCCGCTTCCAGTGATTTTCAACAACCGGAAGTGACCTATTTGGATATTCTCCAGCGCGCCGAAAATCGCGGTCTGGACGTAATTGCCTTCACTGACCACAATACTGTCGCGGGATACCGCCGCATGCAGGAAGAGATTCAGCAGATGGAATGGCTGGAAAAACTCAACCGCATGTTGCCCGATGAGCGCGCTCGTCTTGCAGAATACCGGCGTTTGACCAGTAAGATCCTCGTGCTGCCTGGCTTTGAATTTACCGCCACGTTTGGATTTCATATTCTGGCGCTCTTCTCTCCAGATAAGCCCATCCGTGAAATCGAGCATCTTCTGCTCACGCTCAATATCCCGACCGATCAGGTTGATGATGGCTCTGCCACCGTTGGCGCGACCACCGATGTGATCTCCGTCTACCGTTTGATCAGCCAGGCAGAAGGTCTGGTTATTGCCGCTCACGCCAATTCCAGTAATGGCGTTGCCATGCGCGGCTTTACCTTTGGTGGACAGACGAAAATCGCCTATACGCAAGACGCCAACCTCAATGCGCTGGAGGTCACCGATCTGGAACAAAAAGGCGGGCGAACCACCGCTGCTTTCTTCAACGGTACCAAACCCGAATACCCCCGCCGCATGCACTGCATTCAGGGTTCAGATTGCCACCGCCTGACGCCCGATCCCGTGCGCAAGAAGAACCTCGGATTGGGAGAGCGAACCACCGATTTGCTCCTGCCAGAGGTCTCATTCGAGGCACTCTACGATCTTTTCCGCAGCAATGATTTCTCTCGCACCCGCCCGCATCGGCAAAAGGAAGAGCCGGTCTACGATTATCTTCAAACCGCGTTGGACCAGGGCGCCAATATCATTCAGGATTTCCACGAAAACATGACCGTTCGCGGTGGAAAGCTATATGCCATTCTGGCGGATGTCTGCGCCTTCGCCAATACCAACGGCGGAACCCTCTTCATTGGTCTGAGCGGCGAACCGAAAAAGCCCCCTTTGGGTGTCCCTGAAATCGAACAATCCATTAACCTGCTGGAAAAGGAAACCCGTGACCGCATCACCCCGGATCTGCCCCTCACCATTGATATCAACGAGTACCGCGGCAAAAAGATCATTCGAGTGCTCATACCTCGCGGCTCCGAACCGCCGTACGCGCTGGATGATAATAAGATTTATGTACGCGATGAAGCTGAAACCGGATTAGCCGTTCGGGATGAAATCGTATCGCTTGTGATGCGCGGTGCGCAGGACATTGCAGCTGCAACCCCGGTTGTTCAGCCCGAATCACCCGAGAAGCCCTCTCCGCTTCCAGCAATGGAAGAGAAAGGCGCAGCCGCAGAACCCAGAGTTGATCTCGCCCCTCGTACCGGTGTGGAAGTGCTTCCGGTTGAAGAGGGACAGGCGGAAGCCCGTCATTACACCATGCGCGACCTGCGTAATGGGAATATGGTCAAGAATGTCACCAAAGCCTCTGCCCGCCGCCTCTGGCATTACGCCATTACACGTTACCTTGAAATTACCGGGAAGAATGAACTCGCCAATATTCAATGGGAAGGTGACTTTGCATTAACCCGTAAATACAAACAGGGCAAAGCCACACACTTCGACTTCGTTCAACGAACACCCGACGGGATTCGTTATTATTTCGGCGTTACCGAAGACGGTATTCACGGTCCGTGGAAGAAATTCGCCGGAGATGAAGAGGCGCAATAAAATGACCATTAATGTCGCCATTCTCACCATATCAGACCGATCTTCGCGCGGTGAACGCGCAGACCTCTCCGGTCCCGCTTTGGAGCAGGCTGTTCAAAATTACGGTTGGCAGGTCGTTGCGACCGGCATCATACCCGATGAGCAGAATCAAATCGCAGAAAAACTCTGCGCCTGGGCAGATTCCGCATCCGCGGATCTCATCCTCACCACCGGGGGGACAGGTTTTGCGCCTCGAGATGTTACCCCAGAAGCTACACTGGCTGTGATTCAACGCGCGACACCCGGGTTGGTGGAAGCCATGCGCGCGGAAAGCCTGAAGATCACACCTCATGCCATGCTGTCGCGCGCTGCGGCAGGTATCCGCGCCCGCACACTGATTATCAACCTGCCTGGCAGTCCGCGCGCGGCTGTTGAAAATCTGGCGGTGGTTGCTCCGGTTATTCCCCACGCAGTGGAACTGCTCCGCGAAGAGCCGACTGCCGAAGCTGGTCATACAATTTAATGCGCCTTGTCATAGAAAATGGCTTGCGCTATAATATCCCGCTTGTGAAGATAATTCGATCAGGAAGAGGCGAAAGATTATGATTGATGTCAATGATTTACGCAAAGGTGTGACCTTTGAACTGGATGGTCACCTTTTTAAGGTTCTCGATTACAGCCACAATAAACCCGGTCGCGGGAATGCCACCATCCGCATCAAAGCCCGTGATCTGCGCACCGGTTCGACGACGGAAATAACATTCCAATCTGGCGACCGTGTTAACGACGTTCGTCTTGAGTTCCATAATGTTCAATATCTGTATCGTGATGGAGATCTGTTCTACTTCATGGATACAGAAACATTTGACCAGACAGCCATCGACGCCAAAGTTCTCGGTGAGTCAACCGGTTTCCTCAAGGAAAATATGGAAGCCAAGCTCACCTTCTTCGGTAATGAACCAATCGACATCGAACTGCCCACCTCGGTGGACCTCAAAGTTGTCGAAGCAGAAACTGCCGTTCGCGGCGATACGGCTACCGGCGTCACCAAAAAGGTTGTCACTGAAACTGGTTATGAAGTTCAGGTGCCTTCATTTGTCAACTCGGGCGATACAATCCGGGTTGATACCCGTACAGGCGCATACGTAACGCGTGTCTGATTTTTTGATCAAAGAAGAAATTGTCCCCACGCGATTGGGGACAATTTCTTAAATGGCCCCGTTTTGTTTAGCGAGAATACCGATGAAAACCCCTGCTGGTTTGGAATGTAAGTTTTTCTACGGCAATTATTTCCGTGGGCGAAAACAGGAAGAATGCCGTTTGTTGAAAGATGCCGGCATCGGGTCCAAATGGACTCCCAATTTATGCCGCACATGCCCTGTTCCGGATATTATGCGTGCAAATGTTTGTCCAAATATGGTTTTGCATCCCAAAGTAACCGGCGGATTCTTAAAATGGGGACAGCGGGTCAGGATAACCGCTTATTGCACCCTGTCTCAATCCACTGTCACTGAGCCCCAGGTTGGCTGTGGTCAGTGTCATCCCATTCCAGATGTATTCAAGCAAGGATAGTTTTCATGAAATTCACCCTCCTGTTCGATCTCGATGATACCCTGCTGGCAACCGGAACGGATCAGTTCCTTCATGCCTATATGAAGGCATTGGGCGGTCACCTGGCAAAGGTAGTCGATCCAGACAGGATGATCCCGCAGCTCTTATCTGCAACGGGAGAAATGGTAAAAAACCAGCGTCCAGATCGCACATTGGAACAGGTTTTTGATGATGCCTTTTACGCGCCTTTGGGGTTGGAAAAACCGGTTGTCATCGATATCATTAATGATTTTTATGCAAACCGCTTTCCAGTTTTGCGTAATACAACCCACCCCCGCCCCAAAGCCATTCGCCTGATCAATAATCTTCTGGCGCAGGGTCATCGAGTCGTCATCGCGACCAATCCGGTCTTTCCGCAAACAGCCATTGAGCAGCGTCTCGAATGGGCAGGTCTATCTTCAGCGGACTATGATTTTGCCATCGTTCCCGGTTTTGAGCACTTCCACTTTGCCAAACCGAATCCGGCTTATTACACTGAACTGCTCGCCCGCCTGGGGTATCCAACCGACCCGGTAATCATGGTGGGTAATGACCCCAAAAATGATATCATCCCTTCCAGTCAGGTAGGTATTCTGCCGTTCTTTTTGCACAAAGACGATCTCCCCGTTCCACCCGAAGCAATTGCACACGGAGATTTCGACGATCTGGAAGATTGGCTTGAAAACCTCCAACCCGAACAGGGACTCATGCGGTCAGAACTGCATCATTTGCCCATATTAAGGACCACGCCGGCGGTTCTTTCTCATTTCAGCACAGAGATATCCG
>JBDKTF010000384.1:0-11045 GCA_039680295.1 Anaerolineaceae bacterium | reverse complement strand
GTGCCCGACGGAACCGGAGAAATCAGCCATTTCATTGAGATCAAACAAGACATTACCGAAACCCGTCAGCGTCAACATGAGATGGAAGCCATTGTGTCGGTGGCGAAGGCGCTGCGCACTGCCAATACCCGCAGCGCCATCTGTCCGATCTTGCTGGACCAGGTTTCTGACCTGTTACACGTCACCGGCTGTTCCGTTTCCCTGTTGAATGTCAGCACGAACGATTTGATTGTGCAGATGGCGATGGGTGAGTATGCATCGACCACTGGAAAGCGTGAAAAATTGAATGGCGGCTTGAGCGGACTTATCTTCGAAACCAAGCAGCCATACCGGTGCAGTGATATGTGCGGTGATGAACGCGTATTTGGCGCGGATGTGACCGTGGGCAGCACGGCTGTCGTAGGGATACCGCTCATCACAGAAGATCAGGTGATCGGCATTCTCTGGTTGGGGCGTCCGGAGCCTTTTACAGACCACGAAGTGCAGGTGCTTACTGGCATTTCGGATATTGCCGCCAGTGCGTTGCACCGCGCATCGCTCCTGGAGGAGACTGAACTGCGCCTCAAGCGTCTGACCATTCTGCGCGAAATTGACAAGGCGATTACAGCCAGTCTGGATGTGCGTGTGACCCTCAGTGTGTTGGTGGATCAGATTACCAACCAGCTGGGAATGGACGCGGCAGAAGTGCTCCTGTTCAATCCGCAAACCCAGATCCTTGAAACCGCAGCGAGGCATGGTTTTCAGCAGGTATACGGCGCCAGTACGGCTCCGTTGGGGCAAAATCATGTCCGCCGTGCGGCGATCGAACGCCGGACAATCAGCCTGCCCGATCTATCTGCCAGCAACACCGATTTCCGTCAACGGTTGTTGGGAAGGGGGGAGGATTTTAACGCCTATTTCGCCATCCCATTGATCGCCAAAGGACAGGTGAAAGGCGTGCTCGAAATTTTCAATCGCCATGCGTTTCAACCGGAGCGGGATTGGTTGAGCTTTTTGGAGATGGTTGCGGGACAGGCAGCCATTGCCATTGATAACGCAGAGCTCTTCGACAATCTGCAGCGGTCGAATACCAATCTATCACTGGCATACGACGATACCATCGAAGGTTGGTCGCGAGCGCTGGACCTGCGCGATAAAGAAACCGAAGGGCACACGCTGCGCGTGACCGACATGACCGTTCGTCTGGCGCGGGCAGCGGGTTTGAACGAGCGAGACATCATGCATGCGCGCTGGGGGGCACTGCTTCATGATATTGGCAAGATGGGCATTCCTGATTCCATTTTGCTCAAACCTGGGACGTTGAATGAGGAAGAATTGGAAGTGATTCACCGGCACCCAACCTACGCGTTTGAGCTGCTCTCTCCGATCACGTTCCTCAATCCGGCAATCGATATTCCCTACTGCCATCATGAACACTGGGATGGGACGGGATATCCGCGCGGTTTGAAAAATGAACAAATTCCGCTTTCAGCGCGCATATTTACCATCGCAGATGTTTATGATGCCCTGATATCCAACCGCCCTTACCGCGCTGGCTGGCCTGCGGAACGGGTGCGTGAGTATATTCGCCATCAGTCGGGTACGCAGTTCGACCCGGCTCTGGTCAATCTATTTTTAGGGGGAACCTGGTGAAATGGAAGGTGAAGTCGATAAACTATATCGTGTCGTCCTGGAAAATTTACCTCAGCCGGTTGCCGTTCTCGATCGGGATTTAAAGGTCGTTTTCAGCAATCAATCTGGAACGGAACTCAACCGTCAGTTGACCCGCCAGCAGACTTTGATGGCGGGTGAGCCGGTTGAAAAGGCTTTTCCATTCCTTGCGGAAGGTCTGGTTTCTTTTTACAGCAGCGGGGAATCCTATGCTGAAATGGATTGCAAGATTCACGTGGATGAAAAGCTCCTGTACCTCAGGGTGGGCATGTGCCGGCTCAGCCTTCCTCAAGAAGCCTTCGAAGGCGTTGTGGTGACGCTTAATGACCTGACCGACCGTTATGAACTGGTCGAGCAGCTGCGTTTTTATTCGAATCATGATGCCCTGACGGGTCTGTACAACCGCACCTTCTTTCAAGAGGAATTGGTTCGATTGGAAGCCAGCCGTAAATATCCAATCAGCATCCTGATGATCGATGTGGATAACCTCAAACAGATCAACGATCGATATGGTCATATGGCTGGGGATGATTTATTGCGGCGGATTGCCGACCTGCTGCGAGAATCTTTTCGGGCGGAAGACATGATCGCCCGCATCGGCGGCGATGAATTCGTGGTGATTCTGCCCGAAACAGAGGGGCAGCAGGCGCAGATGCGTCTGTTGGCGCTGCGAACCCGCCTGATGCGGGAAAACAAGGCGGCGGATAAATTATCCCCTCCGCTGGATCTTTCCATTGGAATCGCCACTGCGGGTACAGGCAGCCAGTTGAGAGAAGCGGTTCGCCATGCGGATAACGGCATGTATCAGAACAAGCGCACGAAACCGCGCCATCGGTGAGCGTGGTAAAATCTTTTTGTCGCATCCAACCTTTTCCTGGGAGGGAAAACACTCATGACGGAAGCAGTCATCATCGATGCAGTTCGTACCCCCATCGGGGCGTTGGGCGGATCTCTTTCTGCTGTACGTCCAGACGATCTGGCGGCGCATGTATTGCGCACCATTTTGCAGCGTAGTTCACTTGATCCGGCGCAGGTGGAAGAAGTCTATCTGGGATGCGCCAATCAGGCGGGTGAAGACAACCGCAATGTGGCGCGTATGGCGACGCTGCTGGCGGGTCTCCCGGTGGAAGTAGCCGCGGTGACGTTCAACCGTTTGTGCGCTTCGGGTTTGACGGCTGTAAACCATGCTGCCCATGCCATCAAAGCCGGGGAGGGTGAAATCTTTATTGCCGGTGGGGTGGAAAGTATGTCTCGCGCGCCCTATTCGCTTCCGAAAAGCGAAACGGGATTCCCTTTCGGAAATTTGACTGCCTGGGATACGGCATTGGGCTGGCGTTACCCCAACCCCAAAATGCAGGAAAGTTACGGCACTGAAGCGATGGGCGAAACTGCTGAGAACATTGCCGGGCAAACCGGCATTACCCGTGAAGAGCAGGATGCTTTTTCCGTGGAAAGCCATCGTCGGGCGATCGCTGCGATGGACAGTGGT
Organism: Anaerolineaceae bacterium; assembly: GCA_039680295.1. Classification (GTDB taxonomy): domain Bacteria; phylum Chloroflexota; class Anaerolineae; order Anaerolineales; family Anaerolineaceae; genus JBDKTF01. The sequence continues at coordinate 7,906 of JBDKTF010000384.1, read as the reverse complement.
AAATTTGCTGAAGAGATTATTCCGGTCACCATCCCCCAGCGCAAAGGCGACCCGGTGGTTGTGGATCATGATGAGCGACCCCGGCGGGATACCTCGATGGCGGCGTTGGCGCGGCTGCGCCCTGCATTCCGCAAAGATGGCACGGTGACGGCGGGAAATTCTTCTGGTTTGAACGACGGCGCAGCGGCGGTGTTGATCATGTCTGCCGAACGCGCCAGAGCACTGGGATTGAAACCACTGGCGCGCATCGTCGCTTCTGCCGCGGCGGGTGTTCCGCCCCGTGTGATGGGTTTGGGTCCCATTCCGGCGGCGCGCAAAGCGTTGGATCGCGCGGGCATTACCGCGTCGGATCTGGGACTGGTGGAGTTGAACGAAGCCTTTGCGGTGCAGTCACTGGCTGTGATCCGCGAACTGGGATTGGATCCTGACCGCACCAACGTCAATGGCGGCGCTGTGGCGTTGGGGCACCCGCTCGGATGCTCCGGGGCGCGCATTCTGACGACCCTTTTACACGAGATGCGCCGCCGCGCGCCGGTTTCGCCGCGTCCATTCTATGGCATGGCGACCCTGTGCGTGGGCGTGGGACAGGGCGAAGCCACTGTAGTGGAGTGGCTTGACAATATGGATTGAGCATTGTGAAAATACTTGTTACCGGGTCCACCGGTTTTCTGGGATCAAATCTATGCCGCGCATTGGTCGAAGCGGGGCACGAGGTGCGTGCATTTCACCGCCCCACCAGTTCACTGCGCGGTTTGGAAGGATTGAATGTGGAACATGCGCTGGGTGATCTGGCGCAGCCCAAAACCATGGAAACCGCCATGGAGGGCATGGAAGCGGTGTTTCATTGCGCGGGTCTGCTGGACAGCGCCGGTGATGCCGGTCGTATGTACGCGGTGACCGTCGATGGCACCCGCGCTGTGCTGGAAGCTGCCCGGAATGCAGGAATACGCCGTCTGGTTTATACCAGCTCGGTTGCCTCGTTGGGCGTGCCCGAGAAAGGTCCGCAGGGATACGCGCCCGCGCTGCTGGATGAAAATCACACCTGGAACCTGCCGCCGACGCGCTGGGTCTATGCCTATGCCAAAGTTCTGGCGGAAATGGAAGTGCAGAAAGCCGTGGCGGCGGGAATGGATGCGGTCATCGTCAATCCATCCTTTGTGATTGGCGCGGGAGATATCTATCGCGGCAGCCTGCGCGTACTGGAGACGGTGGCAGCCGGGCGGGTTCCCACCTCGGTACCGGGTGGAATGAATATCGTCCACATCGCCGACGTGGTGGAGGGTCACATTCTGGCATTGGAGCGGGGAAGGACCGGCGAACGCTATATCCTGGGTGGGCAGAATATGACCCATGCCAATTTCTTCACGCTGTGCGCCGAACTGGCGGGTGTGGCGCCGCCGCGCGGTGTGCTGCCTCAGCCGCTGACCGAATTCATGGGTAGAACCGCCCGCATGATCAGCCCCTGGATGCAGATGCCGGTCAATGCCGATATGTTGACCCTTGGCGGTATCTACTTTTATTACAATACCGGAAAAGCCCGGCAAACGCTGGGAATGGCTGAGCCGCGGTCAACCCGCAGCGCAATCGAAGAGGCTTACGCCTGGCTGGGAATTTCAGCCAGCTCGCGAACCAAATATAATTCTCCATCCGCAAAACCACGTTCGCGGTAATACGCGCGCGTGCCGATTGCAGCAATCACTGCCAGCCGCTCAAACCCGTGTTCGCGGGCGATTTGGGCGGCTTTTTCAATTAACTGCGTGCCCAGACCAATATGCTGCGCTGCGCCTGCCTGTTCGGCGCCTACGGGCAGTGACTGCCCGTAGACATGCACCTCGCGGATCAATGCCGCCTGGCGCAAATCGTCCATTCCCGGTAACAGCCCGGTTTCATCGGGCAGCGAGAGACGTAAATATCCGGCGATATGGTCCTGGGGGGTGACGAATGAGAGGAAATGCTCCTCGGCGTTGGCAGGATGGTAAACCAGATCATCCAATCGTAATTGATCGGGATGGATCGATTCTTTGCGCACTTCACGGCAGCGGATGCAGTTGCAGCGGGCGCCGCGCCGCGCCAGTTCTTCCTGCACATCCTGGCGCAGGCTGGTGCGTTTGTTCCCGGCGACCACGTTGGTGGATGGAATGTCGCGGATCACCCGGTCGACCCGGCAGTAACGCGGAATTTCGGGCTTTAAGTCGGCGATCAAGCCAATCAGTTCTTCCTGCGTATAGGGCTGATATTTGCCGTTCTCCCAGATGGTGTACAGGTCGGTATTGCGCAGCAGTTGGGTGGGGTAAATCTTGATCTCATCCGGGGCAAAACCATCCGCCCACAGGCGGAGAAAATCGGCATGATCACTTTCCAGCGTCGCGCCGTACAGATTCGGCATCCAGTGCAGCACAACTTTGAAGGCGGCGGCGCGCAGCAGGGCAGTGGCTTTTAGGGTTTGATCCACGGTGTGCCCGCGCCGGTTGAGAAGCAGAATGCGGTCATCCAGCGACTGCGCGCCCATCTGCACTTTGGTCACACCCAGGTGGCGCAGCCATGCCAACTCGCGCGGATTGATGCGGTCTGGACGGGTTTCGATAACCAGACCGACGTTGCGGTGGGCGGCAGATTCATTGCGGTGCTGCGCCTCGACGAGTGTCTCTGATTCCACGCCGTTGAGCGCGTCGAAGCAGCGGCGGATAAACCATTCCTGATAGTCGCGCTGGTAGGCGCTCCATGTGCCGCCCAGAATGAGCAGTTCGATCTTTTCGGTGGGATGCCCCACGGCTTCCAGCGCCTGGATGCGTGAAGCCACCTGTTCGAACGGATCGAAGCCGTGCTGCACAGCGCGGCGTGCCCCCGGCTCATCAGAGAGGTAGCTTTTGGGCATGCGCGCTTCAGTGGGACAGAAAATGCAGTTGGCGGGGCAGGGATATTCCTTGGTCAGCACGGTGACGGTGGTGACGCCTGAAAGCGTGCGAATTGGCTTCATGCGGATGCTTGCCAGCAGCGCCGGATCCTCTTTCCATTCTCCGCTGTCAACCAGATTATGGTAAGCCGCCACCAATACATGCTTGGCGACATATCCGCCATTGGGCAGCGGGTAGCGGCGCATGGCTTGCCATACTTCTCGCCCGCGTTTGATCTCTTCCAAAATCTTGCGCGCGTGCGCCAATTGTTCGGGGGTATATTCGCGCGATTCCAACCAGGTTTCAGGATCCATGGTTCATTGACCTTCTCATAATAGATACCGGTATCTCATTGATGGAAGCGGCGGGTCTTATCGGGTATACTCAGGGCATGGATGCCAGCACCGTTTCCGTTCTTCTTGATCTCAATAAACAATTTTACCAGACCTTTGCCGCCTCTTTCTCAGCCACACGCCAGCGGATTCAACCCGGCGTACGCCGTTTGTTGGATGAATTTCCACGGCGGGCTCGTTTTCTCGATCTGGGGTGCGGCAACGGAGAACTGGCTCATGTTTTGGCGGCGGAGGGTTTTTGCGGGGAATATATCGGCATGGATGTCAGCCGCCCGCTGCTGGAGACGACCACGGCGCGATCCGCAGGGGGATTATCCGTGCGTTTTATCACGGGCGATCTGGCTGCATCGGATTGGCAGGCAAACCTGCCCCAGAATGGACTGGACGTGATCACCGCCTTTGCCGTGCTGCACCATTTGCCAGGGCGCGATTTGCGTCTGGATGTGCTGCGGCGGATTCGATTGCTGTTGGCGCCGGGCGGAAAATTTTACCATTCGCAGTGGCAGTTCCTCATCAGCCAACGTTTGCGTGCGCATATTCTGCCGTGGGACCGGTTGGGTCTGGACGAAACTCAGGTGGATGAAGGGGATGCGCTGCTCGATTGGCGCGCCGAAAAAGGCGGCTTGCAGGGGATGCGTTATGCGCATCATTTCACCCCCGCCGAGCTGGAAGACCTGGCACAGGCTGCCGGTTTTCGGGTGCTTTCCACCTTCACTTCAGATGGCAAGGAAGGCAACCTGGGGCTGTACAGCGTGTGGGAACCGAAATAAATTACCGAACAGGAACCGCTACCACGATCAAACGGTGGCTGTTGCCCGTTGCAGGCCAGCAGGTCACCATGGTCACCCGTTCATCATCCGATGCCTGAATCCACTGCGCATTCGAAAGGCGCACTTCCACGGGCTGTCCCAATTCGGGCAGGATCATGGTATTGCTGACGACGTAATGAAATTCATGCGTCCCCGAATAAAGAATGATCTCCGCGCCCGAAGTCAGATTGACCAGTTCTTTGAAGACTTCGCCGTGAATGTTGTGATGCCCATATAGAACGGTGTTCCCAATCATACCCAGTGTTGCGGATGTGGTCTGCCATCCCACGGCGAATTCATCAGGCGCCATCCACTGCTGGTAGAGCGCCCCCTTGTCAGATTTCACCAGCCTCGACTTGGCTTGGATGATGGGCGCATCCAGATGGATGGAGGGAATGACGATGCGGTCAGGCATCAAATTGGGGATGGGGGTGGGCGCCGGGGTGGGTTGATCGGGCAGGACTGCCATGGAGGTGCCTGGACCGATTTCCAAAAATGACTTATCCCCTTTGCTGACCAGGTTCACCAGATTAAGGGGTTCATACATTGGCGCAAAGCCCTGTTCCGAGACCGTTTGAAATTCTGGATCAGCCATGTCGCCGTTTTGATCCGTGTTGCCGCGCAAATTCGCGATGACCTGAGATCCGCCCCAAAGCACCACCAATACGCCCAGAAAGATGAGTAAATTCCCCGATTTGAACCAATGTTTCATGCCGCGACCCTTTTGTGATGATTGTCATCCATTTTACTCGAATTTTGAAACGCGCGCATGAAAGCAAGCTAAGTGTTGGAAATCAATGAAGTCTCCGAAGGATCAGTATCCTCGGAGACTTCATGAGTTCATCGTTCGATTCAGGCGATGCCGCTCAGACGGCTGACCTGCTGGAAGTGAAATCCATAAATGGTGAAAGTGATGGCAAGCGAGAATTTCTTGGGTTGTTTGAAAAGCGCCCAGAAGAAAAACCGCCAGTATTCGCGCCGCGCCTTGCCCACGATACCCAGCTTCCAGATGGAGCGGAAGAGCGCCGCCACTTCCTGCGCTTCGATATGCACGGTCACTTTGGGCGGGTTGTATTCTTTCAAGAAAGTGCGCACGCGCTCATAGAACAGTTTGGGGCTGTAAATATCGCGGATGATCTCGCGATAACCTTCGTTCAGCAGATCGGCGTTCATCATGGGAACAATATTCGTACTTCCGTCAGCGTTGTTTCCCGACATTTCTTTCACCAGCCTGCCTTCCTTCTCCAACCGGTCATAAAGCTGGGTACCGTAAGGCGCCTGGAGCAGACCCACCATGGCGGTGACAATGCCGCTTTTCTGGATAAATTCAATTTGTCGCTGGAAAATGCTGGGCGTATCGCTGTCGAAACCGACGATAAAACCGCCCATCACCTGCAGTCCACGCTGCTGCAAACGTTTGACACTTGCAATCAGATCGCGGTTCTTATTCTGCGATTTATGGCATTCGGTCAGGCTTTCTTCATCGGGGGTTTCGATGCCCACGAAAACGGAAATAAATCCTGCGGCTGTCATCAATGCCATCAGCTCTTCGTCATCCGCCAGATTGATGGAAGCTTCGGTGAGGAAATTGCAGCCCACTTTGCCTTTGCGCCATTCGATCAATGCCGGAAGGATTTCTTCTTTCAGTTGGCGTTTGTTGCCGATAAAGTTGTCGTCCACAAAGAAAATATTGCGCCGCCAGCCCAGCGTATACATGGCATCCAGTTCGGCGATGATTTGATCCGCTGATTTGGTGCGCGGATGATGCCCGAGCATGGCGGTGATATTGCAAAAATCGCAGCTGAATGGGCACCCGCGCGAATATTGGATGCTGAGGGAATCGTATCGGCGCAATTCGATCAGATTCCACTGCGGAACAGGTGTCTGCGCAAGGTCGGCATATTCTTCCGTGCGGTAGATGTGCTCTGCTTTCCCTTCGTTCAAATCCCGGAGGAAGGGGGGCAGGGTCAGTTCGCCTTCATTGAGGATGAAGTGATCGACTTCTGGAAATTCTTCATATTCACCGGTGAACAGCGGTCCGCCTGCAACGATGGTTTTTCCCGCCGCTTTGCAGCGGTGAATGACCTCGTGGGTGGATTCACGCTGCACCACCATGGCGCTGATGAAGACCATGTCTGCCCATTGCAGATCGCTGTCTTTCAATGGGCGTACGTTCAGATCGACCAGACGGCGCTGCCATTCTTTCGGCAGCATGGCGGCAATTGTTACCAGACCCAACGGGGGAGAGGAAGCGCGTTTGTGAACAAACCGTAGCGCGTGTTTGAAACTCCAAAAGGTATCGGGAAATTCGGGATAAACGAGTAGGATGTTCATGGATACTCCTGATGGTCGTGCAAAGCTGAATATAACCATAATAGTAATCCTCTCAAGTTTGTATGAAATGTGCCAGCGGTCACAGCATGGGGCACAGCGGCTGAGGGAAGGGTCACGCGGAAGTCACAATGGTCTTGACAGATTGCGCTATCGGGCTAAAATAGTGTCATGCTTACACCAATGGGCGATTTCTTTTAGCGGATCATATAGTGTAATTAATACAATAATAAGGAGCAGCCATGAGCCTGTTTGATCATAACCGCCTGACCAATCAAACTTTCAAGCTGGATATCGAACGCATGCGCGAGGGGTGGTACACCGACAAATATTTTGTCAATATCGCGCTGATGCAGCGCGCCCTGGCAGAAAGGGGCTACCGCTATCATGGCAAGGCGCAGCGTTTGCCTGCCGGCGTTTCCGATGAAGGCATCTGCACCGGCGATCTTGAAGTGGAGATGCAGTGGTTTACCCGGCATCCAGGCAAAACCGTGGTGGTGGGGGTGGATAAAGCGCTGACCATGCTGCGTCACTGCACCGGCTATATGGAGGGAGACCATTTTGTGGATACTTCTGACCGTCTTCAGGTGTGGGCAGTGCAGGACGGCGATGTGGTGATCGGTGACGGAAACCCGGCGAACATTCAACCGGTGATGCGGGTGCGCGGACGTTACAGCGATTTCGCGATTTTGGAAACGCCCACTCTGGGTATTCTGACCCGCGCCAGCCGCGTGGCGACGAATGTTTACAACACAATGATCGCTGCCCGTGGAAAACCCATCCTGTTTTTCCCGGCGCGTTTCGATGCGCATGAAGTTCAGGCGGCTGACGGTTATGCCTATCAGATCGCCGTGCAGCGATATAACCAGGATTATGCCAGCGAATTGGGTCCTTTCATCTCCACCGATGCCCAGGGCGATTGGTGGGGTGGATTGGGCGGCGGCACGGTGGCGCATTCCGCGATTGCCTGTTCCCTCGGCGACACCGCCGAAGCCATGCTCTCCTTCTCCACCGTGCTGCCAGTTTCCATTCCGCGCATTGCGCTGGTGGATTTCAATAATGACTGTGTGCGCGATTCACTCGAGACCTGCCGGGTGATGTTCAATCGCTACCGCGAACTCGTGGATGCGGGGAATCTGGAGGAAGCCAGCCGGTATAAACTCTACGGCGTTCGCATGGACACTTCCGCGCATCTGCGGGATGTTTCGGTGCCGCCGCTGGGTGATCCGGCATTGGACATGGGTGTGACGCCCCGATTGGCATTTGCGGTGCGGCAGGCGCTGGATCACGCCTGGGAAGCCTGGGAGATCCCCACGGATTGGCGCGAACGGGCGCAGGCGTATTGCCGTGACGTGAAGATCGTCGTTTCGGGCGGCTTCACCCCCGAAAAGATCGACCGTTTCGAGCGGTTGAGCGTGCCTGTGGATATTTACGCCGTGGGATCATCGCTGTTCGACAATCACGGTCCGACGGTGACCGATTTCACTGCCGATGTGGTGCGCGTATGCATCCACGGCGA
>JBDKTF010000111.1:0-2253 GCA_039680295.1 Anaerolineaceae bacterium | reverse complement strand
CTGCGGGTGTTGGATAATGCCATTGCCGCGCTGCAAGCCATGCGCACTGACCTGGATGCCGGCAACGAAGCCGATCTGACCATGCGGATCGAACGCGCGCTCAAGTCACGGAATGATTGGTGGAAGGAACGCCTGGAAAACAAATATGCTCAGGAAGGCGCTTTAAAGATGGAAACGCCTGAAAGCCCCTTCAGCCGGTTGTTCGGGGTGGGCATCAAGCGAGACCGCACCGACCGAAAATAACCGTGTCTGCCGGATTTTTCTGCTACATTCTGGAGTGCGCCGACGGCAGTTATTACACCGGTTGGACGACGGATCCCCAGCGGCGCGTACGCCAGCATAACGCCGGACGCGGGGCGCGTTATACGCGTACCCACCGTCCGGTGCGGCTGGTTTATGTGGAAGAGCAGCCCGACCGCGCCAGCGCCATGAAGCGTGAAGTCCGAATCAAAACGCTCACCCATGCCGCCAAGCAAAAATTGGTCCAGAGCTACAACGAAGCATCGCAGAACGCATGTCAGCATCCCGCCCGCATTGAAGTTCAGCATGAATCCATTGAATGATCCGCTACGCTCTCATCTCCCCAATGCCACCTGGTTTGCAACTGCGCCCGGACGGGTCAACCTGTTGGGCGAACATGTGGATTACAACGACGGTCCCGTACTCCCCGCTGCCATAGACCGCGCCGTGCGCATTGCCGCTGCGCCCCGCAAAGACCGGCTTGCGCATATCACCGCGCTCGATCTGAACGAAACGGCAGCGTTCGATCTGGAGCATTTGCCGGAAAAAGTGGATGTGAACGGCAAACCCCTGCCCGGTTGGGCGCTCTACCCTGCCGGAATCGCATGGGCTTTACAGTCGCGCGGATTACCCGTTTCCGGTTTGGATGCTGTATTCACTTCGGATGTACCCATGTCGGCAGGGCTTTCTTCATCGGCAGCCGTGGAGCTGGCATTCAGTGTCATCTGGCAGGCGCTGGGCGGCTGGCAGGAATCGCCGATGTCGCTGGCGCATATCTCCCAACAGGCTGAAAATGCTTATGTGGGGGTGAAGTGCGGATTGATGGATCAATTCGCCAGTGCGCATGGGGTGGAAGGCTGCGCCCTGTATCTGGACACCCGTTCCCTGCTCTGGCACGCCATTCCCCTCCCCCCGCATACGGCAATCGTCATCGCTGATTCAGGTATTCGCCGCAATCTGACCGCATCGGCTTACAATGAACGCCGATCTGCCTGCGAGACAGCGGTAAGCCTGTTACAGACTCAAATTCCGGGCATTCGCGCTCTGCGGGATATCACCCCCAGCCAATTCGCTGCCCATGCGGGGATACTGCCTTCCCCCGTGCGTGAACGCGCCCGCCATGTGGTGGAAGAATGCAGCCGGGTGGATCGGGCGGTGGCGCTGCTTCAAGCCGGAGATGCGCGCGGATTCGGTCAATTGATGTTCGAGGGTCACGCCAGCCTGCGCGATCTGTACCAGGTAAGCATTCCAGAGTTGGATGCGCTGGTGGAAATTGCGCGCGAAGTGCCCGGTTGTTGGGGGGCGCGTCTGACCGGCGCTGGTTTTGGAGGCTGCACCGTGAATCTGGTGGAAGATCAGGCTGCCGAAACCTTTATGAATACCCTGAAGACCCATTACGAAAAGACCGCCGGGCGGCAGGCGCAGATTTATCTGTGTCATGCCAGCCGCGGAGCCCATCTGGAGACATATTTATGAAACACTCTGTTTTCGTTTTCATCCTGTTGATTGCCGCGGTTTTGTTGGCAGCGTGCAGTGGAACTTCATCCGCCACAACTGCGCCCACTGCTCCTGCACAACCAGCGGATAACGCTGCTCCTGCAGAAACCTCCGCCCCCGCAGAAGGCGGCGCCGCCGCCTGTAAATTACCCCAAATGATCATTCTGGCGGATTACACCTCGGCGGCGAGCCCGTTGGTGGGTGAATTGACCTTCACCAACATGAGCGGCGCTGCCTGCCAGATCGGCGGCGTACCAATCGTTCAAATGGTCACGTCCAAACAGAAAGACATGAAAGTACAGCAAACACCGGCGAGTGCGAGTGAGGCTCCGATCACGCTGAACAGCGGCGAGAGCCTGAAGGCGCAGTTTACCTGGTCCAACTGGTGCGGAGATGCGCCGGAAGGTGTGATCTTCATGGTCAGCCTGTCGGGATATACGGGCAATATAGCTGTGCCGCTGCAGGATCCCAATGGTCAGCCCCGCCTGGAAACGCCGAAATGCGATCAGTCGGGCA
>JBDKTF010000564.1:0-1724 GCA_039680295.1 Anaerolineaceae bacterium | reverse complement strand
CAAACTGATTGATAAAGCATCGGATGGAACCTGGGGCAGCATTCGGGTGAACAATTACAGCGTGGATTACGCATTCAACCAGCAATCCAATGTATCCAACGGTAAATATGATTTCAGCTATACGGTGACCATCACCAATACCGGCGTCGAAACCGCCTCAAATATGAACATCAACTGGGAAGTTTCACCCGCCCTCATTCTGGATAAGATGCAGGTGAACAGCGGGGCGCTGGGGGATATTCCCACAACCCTGCCGTATAATTTGCCACAACTGGCATCGGGCGCATCCATCACTCTGACGTTCACGGGTCATCTCGACCCTGCAAAATATGGAACACCGGCGGTGTGGATGAAGTTTACGCCGTTTGACGGCAAGATCACCCGTGGTCCGTGGACGGTGAATACGCCGCTGACCTGGTACAAGATATCCATCCCACTGGTTCTGAAATAGTCCAGAGGGATGAAAACAGACACCCATCAGGGCGGGCATTGTCCCGCCCTGATTTCATATCACCTTGCGCGGCTTTTGATATAATATGTGTTCTATGACAACTGAATCTGACCTGAGCGAACGCGAGTGTGATATTCTGCGTCTGGTTGCCACGGGGGCAAGCAACAAGGAAATTGCCCAGCAGTTGGTGATCAGTCCCAATACCGTTAAAGTCCATCTCCGGAACATATTTGCCAAAATTGGGGTCGTTTCGCGCACCGAAGCGACCCTGTATGCCATTCGCGAGGGGTTGGTGGAAGCCCCGGTGGTCGCGAATGGTGAGAATCATGCGGCGGAAGAAATCGCCGAGCCTGTTGCGCCGCCCATCCCCGAACCGGTTCCACAGAGTATGTGGCAGCGGTTGGGACGTTACCGCTTTCTGGCGGTGGCGTTGATGGTGCTGCTGGTTCTTGTTGTCGGCGTTGGGGTCGTTCTGGTGGTGAATCAGTTTTCACCAACACCGGTCGTCCAGCCTACGACGCCGGTTTCGGCTCAAGCGCAGCCAGCGCAATCTTCCGAACGCTGGACGGCGCAGCCAGACCTGAACACTGCGCGCAGCGGCGCCGCATCGACCGTGTACGATGATCAGATTTATCTGCTGGCGGGAGAAGACAGTTCCGGTGTAACCGGGCGGGTGGATCGTTACGAGCTGCGCACGCAAACCTGGACGACGCATACCGCCAAACCCACGCCGGTGACTCTGGCATCCGCTGGTTTGATCGGCGAGCGCATTTTTCTGCCGGGCGGCAAGGATGCGCAGGGGAACGTATTGGCAGGTATGGAAGTCTACGATCCGCGCGGCGACACCTGGAAAAAGGTGGCAGACCTGCCGGCTCCGCGCTGCGCGTATGCGTTGGCGGTGTATGAAGGTCGATTGTTCGTTATCGGTGGGTGGGATGGCGAGCGGGTATCTGCCACGGTGTTTGAATACGATCCGGAAAGCGACACATGGACAGAGCGAACCCCCATGCCAACGGCGCGCGCTTATGCGGCAGGTGCTGTGGCAGGCGGGCGCATTTTTGTTGTTGGCGGGTGGGACGGCAGGCAGGCGTTGGCGGTCAATGAAGCCTACTATCCCCAGCGGGATCAAAGCGGTGAAACACCGTGGGAAACGCGCGCCCCTCTGCCTGAAGCCCGTTCTGGCGCGAGCATGACCGCGCTTGCGGATATGCTGTATGTGATCAACGGCAGTGAAAATACCCCCGCAACACCCTACCAATACATGCCGTTGGTG
>JBDKTF010000273.1:0-2340 GCA_039680295.1 Anaerolineaceae bacterium | reverse complement strand
GTTTTACCACCTGAGGTGGGCAATTTTTCTGCCATTTATGGGCTCTTTTTATACGACAACTTTCTGACGGGGGCAATTCCACCCGAAATGGGAAACTTAACGACCTTAATGTATCTCAATTTGGACGGCAATACGTTAACCGGCGCGATCCCCCCCGAACTGGGCAATTTGTCCGCGTTGGTTGACCTGTATCTGAATGATAACGAATTATCCGGTACGCTGCCCCCTGAATTGGGCAATTTATCCTCACTGGAGTGGCTTAAACTGTCAAACAATCCATCTTTAACCGGCGAAATTCCGTCAAGTTTTACGAATCTCACATCGCTTCAGGTGTTCTATTTTTCGAATACCGGTCTGTGCGAACCGTTCACGCCAGAATTTCGCATCTGGAAGGCATCTGTAGATGCCTGGGATGGGACGCGCGCCTGCAATTCAGTTTACGTGCCGCTGGTGCTGCGGTGAGGTGGGTGAATTTGATCATCCGATCGGGTTTGGGTCGGGTGAACCGGGTAAACGCCCTGGGTGGATTAAACGGGTCGTGGTGAAGGAGGAATATGAAAACCTTGCTGCGGCGAACGTTGTCCGTCTGTCTGCTGTCGGGGATCATTTTCTCCAATTCAATCCAAACGATCTCTGCGGCTGGATTGGAATCCCTGGCGGCGTATGACTGCACACCTCCAGCGCAGACCGAGATCCCGGCAATGGAATGTGAGGCGCTGGTTGCATTCTACAACAGCACCGGCGGCGATTCATGGAATAACCGTGATGGCTGGTTGATTAGTTCGACACCCTGCAGTTGGTACGGTGTGAGCTGTTCAACGGGTTCGGTTAATTCGCTCCTTCTTTACAGCAATCATTTGTCTGGGAATATCCCCCCTGAACTGGGAAATTTATCCGTCCTTCAGACTCTGGGATTATGGGGAAATCAGCTCACAGGCGCGATCCCGTCCGAACTGGGCAAATTATCTGCCCTTGATCATCTTGATTTATCCGACAACCAGTTGACTGGCGCGGTCCCACCCGTACTGGGGAACTTGTCTGTCATGCGTCATCTCGATCTATCCAACAACCAGATGACTGGCGCGATCCCATCCGATCTGGGCAAATTATTTGCCCTTGCGTACCTCTATCTCAACAACAACAAGTTGTCGGGCGCGATTCCTTCTGAACTGGGCAGCTTATCTGTCCTGGATCAGCTCGACCTATCCAGCAATCAACTGACCGGCGCGATCCCGCCCGAACTGGGTAACCTATCTTCCCTGGAATACCTTGATCTGCACAATAACCCTTTGACCGGCGCGATCCCGTTGAGTTTTACAAACCTCACCCGATTATACGGTTTCAGCTTTTCAAACACCGATCTGTGCGAGCCGTTCACGCCAGAATTTCGCGCCTGGAAAGCCGCGGTCCCCAATTGGGAGGGCACGCGCGCCTGCAATTCGGTCTACGTGCCGCTGGTGATGAAGTGAAGAGGGTCTATCTGGGGGGATTTGTAACAACTCATGTATTGATAAACGGACTGTCCCGGCGATTTGCCTTTCAGCCTGTTTCGGGCTAGAATCAGGGTGGTTTCATATATGTTTCTAACACGGCGCTTGCCCGCCGTTAACCTTCCCGATGTTATAATCCCATCGCAAGCTTTTTACCGCTTGCAGAAGGATGGAATTCCCTATGATGCGGTTTGACCGATTTACCGAGCGCGCTCAAGAAGCAGCGCAGCGAGCGGCGGAGATCATTCAGCGCTACGGACATAACCAGATCGATACCGAGCACATCCTGCTGGCTTTGATCGAACAACCGCAGGGTGTGATCCCCCAACTGCTGGAAATGCTGAAAGTGGACGCCAATGCGCTGTCTGAGCGTCTGGATTATATTTTACGCACCAGCCCCAAAGCCAACATTTTTGGCGGTGGTGCCGGGCAGGTGTTTATTACCCCGCGCGTGAAGCGCATTATCGACCAGGCAAACGAAGAAGCCAACCGGTTGAAAGATGAAGACATCTGCACCGAGCACCTCTTCCTGGCAATCTTAAGCGAACGCAACACGCCTGCGGCGCGGCTGCTGGAAGGCGCCGGGCTGACCCGCGAACGCGTGAACGACGCGATCTTGCAGATGCGCGGCGGTCAGCGGGTGACCGATCCACAGGCGGAAACGCGCTACCGCACGCTGGAAAAATATTCCCGCGACCTGACGCAGGCGGCACGCGAAGGCAAGCTGGATCCGGTCATTGGACGCGACAAAGAAATTTTACGCGTGATGCAAATTCTCTCGCGGCGCACCAAGAACAACCCCGTGCTGATCGGTGAGGCGGGTGTGGGCAAGACCGCCATTGTCGAAGGG
>JBDKTF010000329.1:0-3256 GCA_039680295.1 Anaerolineaceae bacterium | reverse complement strand
ATTGATGTCATCCGCCAAATTCATGCGGTGCAGGCAGCGTTGAACAAAGTCAGCACGCAAATTCTGGATGAGCATCTCAATTCGTGCCTGATCACTGCTGTAAGAGGAGACGATCCCGCAGAACGCGAGCGTGTTCTTAAAGAGATTGCCGAGATTTATGAAACGGCAACCAAAGTTTAGGTTATCAACAAAGGAGAATTCCATGACTACGGTTACTTATTCAGTTCCAAATATTTCCTGTGGGCACTGCGTCCACACCATTCAATCCGAATTGGGCGAGTTGAAGGGTGTCACATCTGTGCAGGCAGACAAGGACACCAAGCAGGTGGTGGTGGTATACGAAGCGCCTGCTACCGCCGATGCAATCGAAAATCTGCTGGCAGAAATCAATTATCCGGTTGCAAAATAGCGTGTTAATTTGTACAGGGGCGCTCACATGAGTGCCCCTGGGTATTTTGTTGTTTGAACGAAGGTTATCTATGTCAGAGAACAAACAACTGATCTTGCCGGTATCGGGGATGACGTGCGCCAACTGTGTGGCGACAATCGAACGCAACCTGAAAAAACTGGATGGTGTTCATTCAGCGGCGGTCAATCTGTCATCTGAACGGGCAGTGATTGATTTTGATCCGTCACTGCTTAAACTGGATGATCTGGTTGGACGGGTGCGCAAAGCCGGGTACGATGTGACAGCCGGTGAAGCCGATTTGATGATTCGCAAGATGAGCGATGACCGTGATGCGCAGCGTCTGGCGAAAACACTGCAGGGCTTGGAAGGCGTTTTGGATGCCCAGGTGAGTATTGTCACGGAACGAGCCCGCATCCGATATATCCCTACTGTTATCAGCCAGGCTGAAATGCGCCAGGCGGTATCCAGCGCAGGTTTCGAAGCGGTCGAGTTGGGTGGTGAAGCGGAAGACGCCGAAGGAAAAGCGCGTGATGCTGAGATCAAGCAACAGCGCCGCTTACTCATCACAGGCTTGATTTTTACCATTCCGTTGTTTTTACTTTCCATGGGACGGGATTTCAATCTCATCCCTCACGCCATCGGGCATGCTCCGTGGATGAACTGGCTGATGCTGATATTGGCTACACCGGTGCAGTTTTATGTGGGCTGGCAGTACTACGTCGGCGGCTACAAATCGCTGCGCAACGGCTCTGCAAATATGGATGTGCTGATTGCGATGGGATCATCTACAGCATATCTCTATTCGATTACCGTGTTGTTGGGATGGATCCCCGGACATGTCTACTTTGAGACATCGGCGGTGATCATCACCCTGATCCGTCTTGGAAAATATCTTGAAGCCCGCGCAAAAGGACGAACCAGCGAGGCGATCAAGAAATTGCTCAGTTTGCGTCCGAAGACGGCGCGTGTGGTGCGTGACGATGTTGAAATGGATATTCCGACGGATGACGTCCGGGTGGGCGATGTGGTATTGGTACGCCCTGGGGAGACCATTCCGGTTGATGGCATGGTGATCGAGGGGCGTTCCAGTGTGGATGAATCCATGCTGACGGGTGAATCGATGCCGGTTGAAAAGAAACCGGGTGATGCCGTGGTAGGCGCCACGTTGAACAAACTGGGTGCGCTGCGCTTCGAGGCTACCAAAGTGGGCAAAGAAACCGCTCTGGCGCGCATCGTTCATCTGGTGGAGGAAGCACAGGGTAGCAAAGCTCCCATTCAGAAGCTGGCAGATCAGATTTCTGGAATATTCGTTCCGGCTGTGATTTTGATTGCTGTCCTGACCTTTCTGGGGTGGCTGCTGCTCGCGCCGCCGCCTGCCGCAGGTGCTGACATGACCGCTTTCACACGCGCTTTGATTCGCATGGTGGCAGTACTGGTAATTGCCTGTCCGTGTGCATTGGGACTGGCAACTCCGACTGCGGTGATGGTGGCGAGTGGGAAGGGTGCTGAAAACGGCATCCTCTTCCGGTCGGGCGAGGCGCTGGAGGTTGCCGGAAAAGCCAAAGTGGTTGTTCTGGATAAAACGGGCACGGTTACACGGGGTCAGCCGGCGGTGACGGATATATTGGCTTCAGATGATGTGTCCGCTGTGGAAGTCCTTACATTGGCTGCAAGTCTGGAAAAGGGTTCTGAACATCCATTGGGAGAAAGCCTGGTGGCGGAAGCCAGCACACGAGGGTTGACGCTGCTGTCACCCGAAACATTCAACGCCGTTACCGGGCTGGGCGTGGAAGGTCTGGTCAACGCTAAACGGGTCGAGGTGGGCAGTCCACGCATGTTCATCGACCGTGGTTATGATCTGATTCCGTGGCAGACACGACTGAATGATTTGCAGGCGGGTGCGAAAACCTCGATTTTTGCTGCGGTGGATGGGCAGATTCAGGCGTTATTTGGCATTGCCGATACCGTAAAAGATGGATCGCGTGAGGCGATTGCCGTGTTGAAGGAAATGGGTCTGCGCGTGGTTATGCTGACCGGCGACAACCAACAAACGGCTGAAGCCATCGCGCAACAGGTTGGCATCAGTGAAGTGGTGGCGGACGTGCTGCCTGACGCGAAATCTGCGGCAGTGAAAAAGCTGCAGGAATCCGGACAGATTGCCGTGATGGTAGGAGATGGCATCAACGATGCCCCTGCGTTGGCGCAGGCAGATCTGGGTATGGCGATTGGCACCGGCACAGATGTTGCCATGGCGGCGGCGCCGGTAACGCTGATGAGCGGCGATTTGGTCGGTGTGCCGCGTGCAATTGCACTGTCTCGACGCACAATGAACACCATCCGCCAAAATCTGTTCTGGGCGTTTTTCTACAATATCATCCTCATTCCGGCGGCTGTGATGGGATTGATGAATCCAATGCTGGCAGCGGGAGCAATGGCATTCTCATCTGTCTTTGTGGTGAGCAACAGCCTGAGGCTGCGGCGGGTGGACCTGACCTCGCAATAACATTGATTACGGATATGGTCAGGGGCTGTCTTGTTTTTCTGGAAGACAGCCCCTTCTGATTCTTATTGCAGCGCCTTCATGTTGTTATGGTGCACAAATAGAGGGAGGGGTGAGCAACCACCCGCTGAAGTCAATATTCGAGCCGACCGTGTCGCCCAAACCAGGACCCGAACCGCCTGGTCCTGATGGATCTCCCCACCAGTTGAGGGTGAAATTCTGCGATACAGGTTGTTCATTGAAGACCGCCAGTGTTCCATTGCCAACAATGCAGCTGTTTGTAACCGTGGTTCCGTTGAGGGCGGTTGTAGAACTATTCACCGCATCTCCATCAGCAATCGCCATGT
>JBDKTF010000231.1:0-8732 GCA_039680295.1 Anaerolineaceae bacterium | reverse complement strand
GCGGCGCAAATGGGTTCCACACCGCCCACGCAGGCAATCTCCACCCCACCGTGGTTGATGGTGTTTACGCTGGTGTTTGCCATGCTGGTGGGTTTGATCTCCGGGCTGTACCCATCGCTGCGCGCAGCCACGCTGGTGCCGGTGACGGCGCTGAAATACGAGTAAGCAGAAAGGATGGAGGTTTTCTGACACAATCTTCACAACTTCTTCATCAAATCTTTAATATCCCGAGTTATGATCTGAATATGAAAGAAATTGACGATCCGGGATGTTATCGTTCTGGGTTTGAGAAGGAGTGGCTGTCATGAAAACGTTTTGGAAGGTTGTGCTGATTGTTCTCGGTGTACTGCTGGTGCTGGGCATGATTGCCGTGCCGCTGGCGGCGCGTTTCTTTGCCTTTGGCGGCAGACCGATGATGTATTACGCCCCTTATTACGGTCATCACATGGGCGGATGGGGCGGCTTTGGTTTCTTTGGAGGCGGTATGGGAATGCTCATGATGTTCGTGCCGCTGTTGTTGGGTGTGGTGGTGATTGGATTGGTGGGTTATGGGCTGGTGGCGCTGGTCAAGGGGCATCCCGGCAGCGTGCAGCAATCCCATCCATCGGCATCTGCCCCGGCAGCGCAATCTGTGGTGGAACCGGCGTCTGAGCCGAAACCAGTGTCGGCGGCGCTCACCTGTAAGAACTGCGGAAAACGGCTGGAACCTGAGTGGGTGGTTTGCCCGCACTGCGGTGAAAAGGTTTGAAATATCATGAACAAAACGCGGCGAGCCATTTTTGGCTCGCCGCGATGCATTTAACTAGAAAAGGTTATTTCGGTGGTACTACCAACACCTTGTCCACGCGTCTGCCGTCCATGTCCACGACTTCGAAATGATAATTTTCCCACTCGAAGTGGTCTCCGCTGATCGGAATCTTGCCCAGACGGGTCATCATCAACCCGCTCAGGGTTTCATAATTGCCCTCTTCCTCATCGGGTAATTCATCCAGGTCCAGATAATCTTTCAAGTCATCGATCAGGATCAAACCGTCGAATAGCCATGAGCCGTCTTCACGGCGGATGGCTTCCTCCTCCTGCCCACCCTCAGGCACATTCACCCACTCACCGACGATGGCTTCGAGGATGTCGTTCATGCTCACCAATCCCAAAACGCCGCCGTACTCGTCGATGACGATCGCCAGTTCGGAACCGCTGGTTTTGAATCGCGTCAGCACATCCAGGGCGGCAGTTGTTTCGGGGATGAAGACCGGCTGGCGTAATGCTTTCCGGATATCAGTGTGAAATCCTTCCACGCGCTGCAAGAGCAGATCACGCGCTTCCACCATGCCAATGACATTGTCGGTGCTGCCCTGAATCACTGGAAAGCGCGAAAACGGGTGGGCGGTGATCTTCTGATGAATCTCTTCGGGTGTGGCGTTGATATCCAGAAAAATGATCTCGGTTCGGGGGGTCATCAGTGCGCTGATGCTGCGGTCGCTCAGCCGGAAAATGCGTTCCACCATATCCTGTTCGGATTCTTCAAATATACCCTCTTCCGTACCCTGGTCGAGCATGCTCTTGAGATCATCTTCGGTCACATCCGGCTCGCCGGAAGGGTGAACCTGCAACATACGCAGCACCAGATTGGTGGAACCGCTGAGCAGGCTGACCAGCGGCGTGGTGATGCGCGAGATGGTTCGCATCAGCGGTGCGATGGCGGCGGCGACTTTTTCGGCATTGTTCAATGCCAGTTGTTTGGGTACCAGTTCTCCCAGTACCAGAGACAGATAGGTGATGGTGAGTACCACAATGGCTACCCCGATCCCATCGCTGTAACGCGCCAGCCAGGGGACCTTGCTCAATGCCTGACCAATTTTCCCGGCAATGGTGGCGCCGCCGAAGGCGCCGCTCAAAATGCCGATGAGGGTGATGCCGATCTGCACCGTGGAAAGAAAGCGATTGGGATTCTCCGCCAGTTCCAACGCGCGGGCAGCGCCGTTGTTCCCGTCCTCAGCTTTTTGCTCAAGGCGGTTCTTGCGCGCCGAAACCACAGCCATTTCTGCCATGGAAAACAGCCCGTTGATGAGAATGAGAAGGAGAACAATCAGAATTTCGATTAACATGGTTCCTCAAATGAAAAATTGGACAGGAAAGCCCATCTCTCGGTTAATTGTACCTGAGATGGGCATGTGGGGGCAAGCCGTACGGCGGAGATGGAGCGGATTTGCCAGCCCGGTCCCCGCCGTTTGTTTGTGTGATGATTATCCTGCGCGGTCAGTCTCAGCCGCTTTTACGACCGCGGCATAAGAGATACTGACCTGGTGAACCGTGAAGCCCAGGTTTTCGTACAACCGCAGCGCGCCGGTCAGGTTTTGCGTGTCCACCGAGAGCGACGCCACATCCATCCCAACATCATGCAGGGACTGCATGGCGCCCGTCAGTAAAGCGGAAGCGATGCCCTGCTTGCGGTATTCGCGCAGCACCCCCAGCTCCCGGATATGACCGCGCCGTTTTCCGGTTAACTGGCTCTCGGGAATGTCTGCGATGACGATTCCAACAAGTTTGCCGTCACAGATCGCCATGCGGCTGACTTCGGGGTGAAAATCAGAGCTGCCGACGTATTCCAGATTCCAGATGGCGGCGGACACGGGTTCTGTTCCCCAATGATCGCGGAAAGCGGTGTTGCAAACTTCCAGCGCTTCGTCATTTCGGGCAGTGTCCCAGGGGATGATCTGCACACCCTCTTTTACCGCCACCGGGGAAATTGTCTGTGATAGGTCGTGGTTCATAGAATAGTACCGGCGCACTTCATTCAGCCCTTCGCGTTCAAATAGATGAATCCGGTCGGTGGTGTGCTGTGGGGAGATGCAGCACAAGGCGTGCTCCACTCCGTCGTCGAAGTCATTCAGTCTGCGAGTACCGGCATCCACTTCCCAGCGAATCATCGCGGTGCCCAATCCGCGGCGGCGGTGCTGCGGGTGAACGGTGCCCCACAGAAAGGCGCGCCGTTGGGATTCGGCGATCGGATTGATAAAGATCCAACCGATCGCCGTCAGTTCTCCAGTTTCAGAGATCGCCTCCACCGTGTCACGCTCAAGATATGTATTGGGCTTGTCGAAATCGTTGTATACTGACTCCAGCGATTCGGCAAAGTGAGTTCGATCTTCCCGATCAGAAGCTTCATACAGGCGATAGATGGCGGGTGCGTCTTCACGGCGCGCGGGTCGCCAGATGTAACCAGTTACAGAGGCGGGCAGATGGTTGTTCATGCTGTCATTCCTTCCTGGTCAGCGCATTGACCGGACGTATCCATTATCCAACGCAGACAGAAGCAGGTGTTTTCACCACTCTGGCGTACGAGATGCTGACCTGATCGGCATAAAAACCCAGACTTTCATACAAGCGCAGCGCGCCGGTCAGGTTTTGCGTATCCACCGAAAGCGAAGCGGCATCCATTCCCTCGTCACGCAGTGTTTGCATGACGCCGGTCAGAAGCGCAGCGGCGATCCCCTGCTTGCGGTAATCACGCAGCACACCCAGTTCCCAGATCCAGCCGCGGCGTTTATCGGCAGACTGGTTCATCGGGATATGGACCAGTGCGATCCCGACGATTTTGCCGTCGCAAATCGCCATCCGGCTGGATTTGGGGCAGAAATCGGCGTTGCCAACGTATTCAAGGTTCCAATCGGCGGCGGATATCGGTTCGAAACCCCAATGGTCGCGGAAGGCGGTGTTGCAGACCTTCAGCGCTTCGGCATTGCGGGTCGTGTCCCAGGGAATGATCTGGACATTCTCTCGCACAGATACCAGCGTGAAGGGTTGTGAAAGATCGCGGTCCATGTAGTAAGAACGGCGAACCTCCTCAAAACCTTCCCGTTGATACAGATGGATGCGGTCGGTGATGTACTGTGAGGAGAAACAGCGCAGCGCGTGCTCCACCTCGTCGTCAAAGGTATCCAGCCGGCGCGTGCCGGTCTCCACCTGCCAGCGAAAGAGTGCGCTGCCCAGCCCGCGGCGGCGGTGCTGCGGGTGTACGCAGCCCCATAAGAACGCGCGTCTCTGGGCTTCTGCGATATTGTTGATCAGAACCCAACCTGTTGCGACCAGTTCTCCGTCGTCCGATAAGGCGACCATGGTATCCTCTTCCACGTTGATGCGTGGAGTATCAAAATCGTTGTAAACTGTTTCCAGCGATTCTGCGTAGTGGGTGTGGTCTGCCTGATCGTGCGCCTGGTAGAGATGGTAAAGGTCGAGCGCGTCTTCGCGGCGCGCCGGTCGCCAGGTGTATCCAGAAATGGGGGTAGGTAGGTTATTTTTCATGCTGTCATCCTTGATCCAACCCATTGATTGGGTCTGGACGGAACAGGTTTCGGCTGTTCCGTCCCGTTCTATTTCCATATCCAGCGGTTCATGAACGGATGAATCCCGGTTCATGAGAGTTTCCTTTCATCCATTTCGATGGAGCTTGCCTTTTTTCTTCGCATAGCGTTCGCCCTGTCCAAAGACGAACAATCCCAGCGGAATGAGCAGGCATCCCATCAAAAGAGCGGGTCCAACATAGGGTCCGAGCTGCTGGGTGGGCAGACCTTCCAACAGCGCACGTCGAACACCGTCGAGCACATAGGTGGCGGGGCTGTAAACGGCGATTTTTTGCAGCGCACCCGGAAGCACGTTCACCGGATAGTACACACCCGAGACCAACAGCAGCAGGGCGATGAAAACGTGAGTCATCTGTTCGCCGCGCTCGGGGAAGAGAAGCGGCAGCACGGATGCCATGATGCCGATGCCGATGAAGGAGAAACTCCCCGCCAGCAGCACCAGCGTGCCGCCCCACAGGTTAGCCTGGCTCAGATCGATATCGAAGATCAAAGTCGTCACAGCCAGGATGACGCCGGTGAAGAACATGGAATAGGCGACCGCGAAGAAGGTTTGTCCTGCCATGTGCGTCACCCGACTGACGGGCGCCATGAGGGTATATTCGATGGTTTCTTCCCAGCGTTCGATGCCGATCATGTTGGTGATCCAGTAAAAGATGCTGGAGAGGAAACGCCAGACCAGCGTGCCGATGAGCAGGTAGAGCACCAGATAGCTCCCCTGGCTGACGGAAGCGCCGCCGATTTGCTGCATTCCCAGTCCAATGAAGCTGACTGAGAGGCTCTCGGCGATGGAGTACACCAGCCAGACCACTTCCCACGACCAGTAACGTTTGATCAGGTTGAAATTACGCTCCACAAAAGCATACGAAGCGCGAATTTGCGAGACAGCGGTTGCCATCTTATTCTCCTTCTCCGTCGTCTTCGTTTTTCAACGAGCGTCCGGTTAATTCCAGAAAAACATCTTCCAACGTGGGCTGATGCCCATTCTTCTGCGCCACCAGCCGGATCAGGTTCTCCGGGGTATCCAGCGCAACCACTTTTCCGCGGTCCATGATGGCGATGCGCTGGCACAGGGCTTCTGCTTCGACCATGTCGTGCGTGGTGAGCAGAATGGTGGTGCCGAAATTGTTGCGCAGTTCGAGAATGACCGCCTGAACTTCGCGCTTGGAGCGCGGGTCCAATCCGGTGGTGGGTTCGTCCAGCAGCAGCAGGCGCGGGTGAGAGAGCAGGGCGCGGGCAATGGCGACTTTCTGCTGCATGCCGCGCGACATCTCTTCCATGGGGTTATAGATGGCGCGTTTCTCCAGACCCAGGCGGGTCAGAATTTCCACCACCTGCTTGCGCGTGTCGTGTGTGGTCAACCCGTACAGACGCGCGCCGTAGAGCAGGTTTTCCATGGGCGACAGCTTCTTGAAAAACGACGCTTCCACTGAAACGCGGTTGATCATGCGCTGCACCTGCATGGACTGGCGCACAGCATCATATCCGAACACCGAGATGCTGCCGCTGTCGGGGATCAGCAGCGTGGAAATCAAACGAATCAACGTGGATTTGCCGCCGCCGTTGGGTCCCAGCACGCCGAAGATCTCGCCTTCGTGAATCACAAAGGAGACATGATCCACAGCGATGACGGCGGGTTTGCTGCCGTTGTGCAATGTCAGCCGCTTCCATAACGACTGCTCGGATTTTCCAAATTTTTTATAAATCGTATTGACAACTACCGCTTCAGACATGGCGCCACCTCTTCAAAGGGCAAACAAAAAGACCACGGTGCAGCCCGTGGTCTAAGAAGGGGTGTGGAAAACAAAAAGACCACGGGGCGGAGCGCTCCCGTGGTCCAAAGATCAAATCTTAATCAATCTATCTGGAAACAGGCGCACTCCGAGAAGGCAAAGCGTTAACTCCAGCCAGAACGGCTGAAGCGCTTCGGATGGTTTCAATGTAGATCAACTGTGCCATTCTCTGTGCGTCCTTTCTAAGAATTAGATGAGAACAGTGTATCATGGGGATTTTGGAATTGTCAAGGGGTAGTGCTGATTTTAACCCACCCAATCCATCGATACATGCCCCTTCGGGCAAATGAGCTGCATGCATGCGCGGATCCACGTCAGGTGATCCTTTACCCGGGCTGACCCAATTCCAGGGGGCACATAAACGGTGAACAGCACCCGGTCTGTGTTTGCCGTGACCTGCGTGCGCGCATCGGGTCCGTAGATGATCGAGGAAATGATCCCGGCGTCATCCCGCATATACAGGTCTGCTGCCTTCAATTCCTGTTCCGCGCCGCGCATGGTTGTATACGCTTCGCCGCCGCCGGCGATGTCTACAAAAACATTGCCCTGCATCCGGCTGATGTCGTGCACAGCGGTCAGCAGGCGGTTCGCCAGTTCAGACATGAACATGCACTCCACCAGGGGCGACACGCTGGGGATCGGCTTGCCCTTCAACGCCACCGATTCGAGCTGGAGAGCGACGTGATAGCTTTTCTTGAACCGTTTGTAATAGGCGATGTACGCCTGAATCACCGCATCGGATTTGATCGCTTCTTCATCGGGATAGGCTTTTTGCAATGCCGTCTGAAGGGCAATTTTGGCGGCTTCGAATTCTGGCGAGGCGGTCGGTGCCGCGGCGTTTTCAATGGCAAGAAAGCCGAAACATGCGCCGGGATATTGCTGCGAAACGAGGGGAGAGACGTGTATTTGCATTCCAACCTCTCAGAAGATGGGGAGTACAGATGAATTTTAGCATGGCAAGGGAAAGGCAGCAATGCAGTGGAGATGGGCGGTTGGGTTCTGTGGGTTGTGAATTGCGCTTGAATCAAGAATCAGCCTGAAAACGGGTATTGGCTTTTGATGATAAATTTCGTATGATTAAAATGAAGTTATATTCCTTCGTTCAGGGAGACCGCTGCCTTCATCATCGATAGGTACTCTCGATGGCGACCGGTTTCAAATCGATCCGGTCACTGGCGTAATTGGAAAGGAAAGAGTGAACGATGATCACAGTGAGTGGTTTGTTGCAGATTAAGGGGAATGCAGTCTGGACTGTCTCTTCTGATGCGACCATACTGGATGCGCTGCGTTGCCTGAAGGAAAAGGATGTGGGCGCATTGGTGGTTGTGGATGCAGACCAGATGGTGGGTATTATCTCAGAGCGCGACTTTGTGCGTTCCATTGCTGAAACAGGGAATTGCCTGATCGACGCTCCTGTTCGGAACCTGATGACGCAAGACGTCATTACCGTCGCACCTGATCAAACGATTGAAGCGTGCATGCAGCTCATGACGGCGCA
Organism: Anaerolineaceae bacterium; assembly: GCA_039680295.1. Taxonomy (GTDB): domain Bacteria; phylum Chloroflexota; class Anaerolineae; order Anaerolineales; family Anaerolineaceae; genus JBDKTF01. Next base: position 1,083 of record JBDKTF010000231.1, on the reverse strand, counting down.
TAAGGTCCGTCACTTGCCTGTCATGCATGAAGATCATCTGGTTGGATTGATCTCGATTGGTGATGTGGTCAAAGAAATCATCAGTTCCAAAGAGTCCTTGATCGATAACCTTGAAAATTACATCACGGGTCGAGGTTATGGTCACTGATTTGCGCGGACAATTGACAGATTTTTCTTCGCGGATATAATCCTACTATCAAAACAATGAGACCTTCCCGGAGCATTGGTGAGGATCCTTTTCAGAGAGCCGCCGGTCGGTGCGAGGCGGCAGGGAACAAACCAAAGTCCACTCCGGTACCCCATGAAGGGGAGGTTGCCCTCGCAGGGACGCATGCGTCGTAAGAGGGACGGGAGTGCCCGTTACCGCACATTTAAGGCTGCCGTCGCAGGTGGATCAAGACGCGCAGCGAATGCAGGTGGCACCACGAGCATGCCCCCCTCGTCCTGCAACGGCGAGGGGGCGATTCTTATCTTATGCTGTTGGAGGTGCTTTCATGTTGGATATCAATTTAATTCGCGAACAACCCGATACTGTCCGGCATTCGATGGTCGTGCGCCAGATGGATCCCGCTCCTGTGGACGTGGCTTTGTCTCTGGACGGCGAGCGCCGCGCGCTGCTTAACGAAGTGGAAGTGCTCAAAGCCGAGCGCAATACCGTATCGAAAGAGATCGGGCGCAGCAAAGACGCTGCCGAGCGGCAGGCGAAGATCGAAGCCATGCGCGTTGTGGGTGAAAAGATTACTGCGTTGGACGAAAAAGTTCGCCAGGTGGAAGCCGATTTGCAGGCTGCACTGGCGGTGCTGCCCAATATCCCGGATGAATCGGTGCCGGTGGGTAAGGATGACAAGGAAAACGTGGTGGTGCGCGTGGTGGGCGAGCCAAAAACCTTTGATTTCACGCCGCAGCCGCACTGGGACCTGGGTCCCGCGCTAGGAATCATTAATTTCGATCAGGGCGTCAAGATCACCGGATCGCGCTTCTATGTTCTCAGCGGGGCAGGGGCGCGGCTGGAGCGGGCGCTGATCTCATACATGCTGGACCTGCATACCCGTCAGGGGTATACCGAAAAATACACCCCATTCA
>JBDKTF010000185.1:0-2359 GCA_039680295.1 Anaerolineaceae bacterium | reverse complement strand
TCAGGTGAACGTTGGCGCCAAGCGGCCAGAAGAAACCCTCGATGTATTCATTCTCGGGAAATGCAGTGAAATAAGTATTGCGGAATGAATTCGCGACCCAATGACCATCTGGTCCGAGATAACCAACCCCCACTGTTTGTCCAAATCCAATGTCCCATTCACCAGCCCAGGAGCAGTTGTAGGGATCAGCGCCATCAGGTTGAACTGCGTCATATTTCATCTCTGGTTGAGGTTCTGGTGCTCCCCAGGGGAAGCATTCAACATTTACTTCGGAGGAGAACCACGGGGTGTAAATTGTGCCTTCAATGGAATCTGTCGGCAGGTCAACCACCCCTGTGATATCACCGATCTGTACCCTGGCTGTTGCGCCATTATCCACCCAGCCGTATACCCAATCATAGGGTTGGATGTCCGGCGGGTATTCCAACAGATTTCCGTCTCCGTCATACCAGGAGGAATCCATGGACTGGAAGCCAGGTTCTCCATTCCAATATTCCTTGGGTTCAGTGATCAACTCTGCCCATGCTTTGACGGTTAACTGATCACTGCCGAAGACAGTGATCCACGCGGTATGACCCGCTTCGTAAAAGCTCTCCACCCAGTTATCGCCATAGTTCACCCGTAAATTGAGATTGGGGGGTGGTGGAGCGGGTTTGCGTAGCCGACTCCAGATTGTGATGTAACCGTTCCAGGCGTTGGAGAGCGCATTTGTAGTCATGTGGTAGCGCCATACCGTGTGAAAATCGAACGATGCACCCGTTGTGAAACATTGCAGGTGCAGATCAGCCTCGAGCAGGTTGGCATCTTCCTCGTTGAGCCAGCCTTTCCCACGGATAATGCCCGCTCTGCCATCACAGAAACTGATATAGGTTTCCGTCCACGTGATATGGAAAGGTCCCGCAGCATGTCCAGCAATTACCAGCCGAACTTCGCTTCCATCGATATCTGTACTGAACCAGGTTCCGATGAATGGAGAAGGTGGCGCCGCATGGACAACTGTGGATAACGAGAACGCCATTGCCAGAATGACGAGAATGTTCACAATGTGATGTACCAGTGGTTTTATGATTTTTGTGTCCATTTGACCCTCCCGATCAATCAAATTGACACGAATATATAAGCAAGCAGAACAGATTCTGCTATTGGTCTTTCATCCGGGAAATAGGGATCTTATTTTCGAGTATTCCACCTCCATTTGAAAGCCTATTGATTGACTTCTGATTAAAAAGGAAAAGCGAAAACGATCGTTTTCGCTTTTCAATCATGATTGTGGAGACCCTTAAGAAAAAGCCCTCTGGTCAGATATCCATACTATGCTAAAACGCAGCACCAAAATATGACTCAACAGAAAATCATCACTATCTATATCATATATCTGTCGAGATAAAAGTCAAGAATCAGTTTTGGTGGTCATAATAATTTAGAAATTGTTTCAAACTGATGAAAGGCACATTCAAGGGCGTGATCTGGACAAATTTATTTTCCGGATTGTTTGAATGCAAACCTTTGGAATGGTACAATATGAACATTCTGATATGAAGGAGACCCCATGACAGGCAAAGACGATCTACAAACTCGCGCAGTCAATACACTGCGCTTTCTTTCTGCGGATGCGGTTCAAAAAGCCAATTCAGGACATCCTGGATTGCCAATGGGAACGGCGGCTATGGCTTTTACCATCTGGACCCGACATCTGCGTCATAATCCAGCCAATTCCAAATGGTTCAACCGCGATCGTTTCATTCTTTCCGGCGGGCATGGTTCCATGTTGCTTTACTCCCTGCTACATTTGACCGGATATGACCTGTCGTTGGATGATTTAAAGAATTTTCGTCAATGGGGCAGCCGTACGCCAGGGCATCCAGAATATGGATTGACCCCGGGTGTGGAAGTTACCACCGGACCATTGGGGCAGGGTTTTGCCAATGGGGTGGGCATGGCGATTGCCGAGGCACATCTGGCAGCCGAATTCAACCGTGAAAATCTCCCGGTGGTGGAGCACTATACCTATGGCATTGTAACCGACGGAGATTTGATGGAAGGCGTGGCGTCAGAAGCGGCTTCTCTGGCGGGGCATCTCAAGCTGGGTAAACTGATCTATCTGTATGATGATAACCGCATCTCCATCGATGGTTCCACGGATATTGCTTTCACTGAAGATCGTGCAGCTCGTTTCAGCGCGTATGGTTGGCAGGTGCTGCGCGTGGAAGATGGCAATGACGTGGATTCCATTGATATTTCCATTCGTCTGGCAAAGACTGATCCACGCCCATCGCTGATCATTTGCCGGACGCATATCGGTTATGGGCTGCCTACCCGCCAGGATACCAGCAAAGCACATGGTGAACCGCCGGGTGAC
>JBDKTF010000060.1:0-2968 GCA_039680295.1 Anaerolineaceae bacterium | reverse complement strand
TCCTCGTCCTCGATGCGGGCGCGATGGCGCGAAGCGCGGCTGCGATTGCGCTGGGATATCAGCGCTTCGACCCTGATTTGCCGCTGGCTGGATTCATCCTCAATTATGTCGCCGGGGAGGCTCATGGACAGGGTGTAGCGAGCGCTGTTGAACAGGCAACCGGACTGCCTGTTCTTGGTTGGCTGCCCCGCGTCCATGAATTGAATATTCCCGAACGTCATCTGGGATTGATTCCCACCGTTGAAGCGGGCGGCTGGCAGGATTTTATCAACGCAGCTGCTGATCAGGTTTCCCATCACCTGAATATGGATCGTCTGTTGGAAATTGCCCGCAGCGCGCCGGATATTTCTGTCCATACGCCGCTCCCGGATATGGGAATACACTGCCAGACCGAGGACCCCTCCGATCGACCGCTGATCGCCGTCGCTCAGGATGAAGCCTTTAATTTCACATACCCCGAAAATATTGATTTGCTGCGCGCCGCCGGAGCGGATATCGTTTTCTTCAGTCCGCTTCATGACGCTGCCTTACCCGCCGGAACCTGTGGAATCATCCTGAGCGGGGGGTTCCCCGAAGTGTACGCCAGAGAAATCTCAGCCAACCGCTCCATGCGTCAGGCATTGAGCGAAGCCCAGGCGCGCGACCTGCCCATCTACGCCGAATGCGGAGGGTTGATGGCGCTTACCCGGTCCATTACTGACCTGCATGGAAACGAGTACCCGATGTTTGGGCTGCTTCCCGGTCGTTCGGTGATGACAGCCCAGCTTCATATGGGCTACCGGCAGGCTGAGGCGGCGGGTGATTCATGGCTGCTGCGTCAGGGTGAGACAGTGCGCGGGCACGAATTTCATTATTCCATCTGGGAAGGATACCCAGAAGATTTGCCTTCTGCCTATCATCTGCTGCCGCCCAATGGAGAACCCGTTTCGGAAGGTGTTCATCTGGGCGCGTTATGGGCGTCTTACGTGCATTTATCCTTCTGGGCGAAACCAGAACTGGCGCTGCGTTTTGTCAATCGTTGCCATGAGAGCCGTGCTGGGAAAATCTGAATCTTATGAACGGATTGAATCAGAGTAGAAAAACTGGCTGCGCTTCTTTTCCCTGCACCTGCGGAGAATTGTTCCAGGGCACGTTGGAGGGTGAGCCGTGTCTCGTATCGTGCCCGATTGACATTTTCAGTCAGGGAATTGCTGCTTCTGCTCATGAAGGTTTCACGACTTCATTCAATCAAAAGGTTCAAAAAGCGCTGGACATCTTCTCACCAGCCGAGATGGATTTTGAAATCAGGGTGAGCACACCCCTCCCTGTCGGGCGAGGATATGGAACCAGCACAGCCGACATCGGCGCTGCTCTTTTCGCTGCCAGTCAGCTTTTTCAAACGCAACTGACGGACCAGCAGGCTGCCCGGATTGCTTTGCAGGTTGAGCCCACTGACAGCACATTTTTTCGCGGTCTCAGCCTTTTCGATCATCGTCAGGGGAAATTTCAACAATATCTTGGTGAGGCTTTACCAGCCGGGATCATCATTCTGGATCCGGGAGGAATGGTGGATACCGAAGCGTATAACCGGCAAGACCTGCATGATGCTCTCACCGCGTTGAAAAGTGATCATTTACAGGCTTTCAATTTATTGCGGGATGGGATTGCGCACGCAGACCTTTTTGCCCTTTCCGAAGCCTCCACATTGAGCGCAAGGATTCATCAAACGATTCTCAATAATCCCCTGATTGAACCAGCCCTGTCATGGGCTAAGCAGTTGGGCGCAGCCGGGATTTGCCGGGCGCACAGCGGCACGATTGTAGGGCTGTTATTTCCTGCGAATTCTGATCTTGACGATGCGATTCGCTTCCTTGCCCCAAGAGTACCGGACACTGTTCAAATCCGATCTGTGGCGCTCATCGGCGGAGGCGTGACAACCTGCAAAACACTGGAAAGCGAGACCATTTTCAATGGCTGCTGACCCCTTGATGCTTTTGAGAGCAAGTTCGGGTCAGATGAAAACTGTCTGAATGGCAACCTGGGTGTATCTGTCCTCTGTGCAAAACTATGGAGGCATCGTGTTAGGTAAACCGTTATCGTGAGAACAGAAAAATGAACTTTCGATAACTCTTATTGATCCACATTTTCAATTTTCTTAACGGATGGAGAAAAGCGATGTCATTACAAAAATTAATTGATCGGATCCAACCCCTCGATGAATCAGCCGCGCAGGCTGCCCGAGAACGGCAGGATATTCTGACGAAACCCACGGGCGCATTGGGACGCCTGGAAGAGCTTTCCATTCAATTGGCAGGAATCACGGGGAATCCTTTTCCCTCGATTAAAGATAAAGTCATTATCACAATGGCAGGCGACCATGGGGTTGTGGCGGAAGGCGTCAGCGCTTACCCGCAGGAAGACACCCCGCTGATGGTGGAAAATTTCCTGTCGGGTGGCGCCGGCATCAATGTGTTGTCCCGGTTTGTTGGCGCGCGTGTGGTGGTGGTGGATATGGGCGTTGCCTTTGACATACCCGCGCGCGATGGATTGATTTCAAAAAAGATTGCCTATGGAACCGCCAACATTGCTCAAGGTCCAGCGATGACGCGCGAACAGGCTGAAACAGCCATTCTGACCGGTGTGGAGATTGTCGAGGCGGAGATTGCGCGTGGGCTGGACATTGTTGGAACGGGCGACATGGGTATTGGGAATACCACGCCTTCAACCGCAATTGCCTGCGCGCTGACCGGGAAACATCCTGCCGACATGGTTGGGCGCGGCACGGGCGTGAATCAACAGGGAATGACTCGAAAAGTGAACGCCATCGAACGCGCTCTGGCTGTGAACCAGCCCAATCCGGCGGATGGTCTGGATGTTCTGGCGAAAGTGGGCGGTTTTGAAATTGGCGGATTGGCTGGCGTGATATTGGGCGCCGCGGCGAACCGCAAGCCTGTGATGGTGGATGGTTTCATTTCAACGGCTGCTGCCA
>JBDKTF010000116.1:0-12795 GCA_039680295.1 Anaerolineaceae bacterium | reverse complement strand
CTGCCCGAGGGTGACGAACCTTCGAATTTGAAGTAGATATGCGCCGGTGTGTCCAGCGCCTGCTCCAATCGCCGGGCGCGGATCAGGGGAGTGGGTCTCCACAGTTTGTAAATCTCGCGCACTTCTTCAGGAATGGGGATAAAGCGCTCCGTCGATACTTCCTGCTGGATCACTTCCATGGGGAATAATACCGAAAGGAAATCCGGTGTCACCGGTTCCTTGGTCAACGGATTTAATACCGGCGTGGGAGCGATCGGAGAATCGGCGGCGATGTTGTACCAAAAGTGCGGAATATCATTTTCATTCAATTGGAAACGGGTGTTCTCAGACATGGCATACCTCCTCAAGGTTGAAAAAAAGGTTTGCAGGTGTTCCTGCTTTTTCGCAATGTTTCCAGCCTGGAGGAAAAATAAAACGTTCATCCCCAATGGGGACGAACGCTGGTAGTCCGTGGTGCCACCCCGATTAAGCTGTTCGCTGAAATAAAAATCCCTGCGATGATGCGCAGGGATTACAGCCAGCTTCACTCGTTTTCGGTACGGCAGATCATTATCTGCTTATACCCTGGCTCGGATAACGGAAGCCATTCCGGCTCGGGTTAATCGGTTTCCCTTTCGCCCTGCAACTCCGAGGTCCATTCGCCGTTTTCGTGCGTGCAGGATCTCACCACTTCCTGCTCTCTGTGCCGCCGTTTCAACGGGTACTCGTCCTCATCAGCGTCTTTGGTTGTGAATTTCGTCTGATTATAGCGAATTGCCAAAAATTGTCAAGAGGTCAAATGAGCAGTTTCGGCAAAATGCTCCTTTTCAATACTCTGCCAGGTTTCCCCTTTGGGCAGGCGCATCGCGCCCGCCACTGCCGGATGCACCCGTTGAATCTGTTCGGCTACGCGCAGAGCCGCCCGGCGCGCTGAAAAATGCGCATTCGGCGCAGATCGAAGCTCGCAGAAATGATACGCCGACCGCAGATTCATCGTCAGCAGCACCCGCCGGTTGTACCCATTTGGCACCACGTAAGAGGCTGCCTGCGGGTGAACCAGCGCCAGCGCTTCGTAGGTCTGTCGGGCAGTTTCCATCGCCTCGCGATAGGACTTTTCCATCCCGGCTTCCACCATCAGGCGGGGTACGGCATACCCCAATCGGGTACCCAGCGTCTGCGGGGTTTGAGTCATCATGCGGTGACGTTTCAACTCAAAGAACGCCCCCTGATCGATCACCATATCCAGCGTATAAGTGATGTGTTCCAATTCACGCAGCGGATCGTCGTGCTCGTTCATTCCGCCCAGCAAGTCTTCCGCCAGAAGTTTACGTCCTGCCGCGCCCATTCCTACCACGCTTTCATGCGCCTCTTCGAAGGAAAGACCGCTGTACCGATAGAGCGCAGCAGTGAGAACCCGTGTTTCACCGTCCGGTTCATACGATACCAACCGGCACCAATCGCGTCCACCCAACCTGGGGCGGTATTTCTCAGCCAGCTTCTCCAACGTAGCCTGCGCATGTTGCAAGTAAGCCACCGGCTCAGCGTATTTTACCAGCGTGGGGACCTCTGCCTGCGCCGCCTGTTTCATTTCCATGCCCACCGCGCGCACTTCTTCCAATGGGTGCGAAAGCATTTTCTGAAGCGCATGTTCCAGCGCACGGGCGTTGATGGTAACGCCAAGGTTCGCCAATGACGCTGCGGGCAGCAGAAATCTGCACACATCGACATACTGCGAACGGATGCGCCGGTCGTATGCGCTGTCGTTTTCCTCTGCGCCGCGCGGACACTTGCTCGCCACGAGCTGGCGTACTGGCTCCAGCGCATCTTCATAGGTTTTAAAGAGCTGCTGCACGGTGCTTTCGAAAAGTTCGCGTACAGACGCATGCTCAAACTCCGGCGGGACAAGATAATGGTCTCGATCCCACGTTTGATAACGCGTGGATTTTTCAGTGAACGACGCCAACCGGTTGGACTCGATCACTTCAACCGCCAATCGCGAGACATTTTCGACGGCAATATGCAGCACGGCATGTTCCGCTACAGAAGAATGACCATACCCGACCACCCATTTCTCGTGGAATTGGGCGCTTTGTTCGTCACTCAAACTGGCAGCGATTTCTCGAAAAGATTCAGGGGATCGTGAAGTTTTTGCGAAAGTGACGGCTATCGTCTCAGGACTGAGCTGCTTTGGATCCAGCAGATAGATCTGTCGCGGGGCGTTCATCGGTTAATATTCCTTTCGCTCGTTCGACATCCTTTTGAATTTGCGCCAATAGCGTCTCTACGTTGGAAAAGCGCTGTTCGCCTCTCAAAAATTCAATGAATTCAAATCGCACCTGCTTCCCATACAGATCGCGATGAAAATCGATCGCATAGGCTTCCACCCAGGCGCGGTCGCCCGTTGCAAATGTGGGACGGATTCCCACATTGGTTACCGCCGGGTATCGTTTGTCATCCGCAATCAACCACCCCGCGTAAACACCTTTTCGGGGAAGTAGCTGTTCGCTCCAGACATCGATATTCGCGGTTGGAAAACCCAGATGGTGTCCCCGCCCATCCCCGTGGATCACCGCGCCTTCCACGCTGTATGGATATCCCAGCAGGCGCTCCGCTTCTGACACATTTCCATCGCCCAGAAGTCCACGAATGCGGCTGGAAGAGATCACTTCGCCGTCCAGCAGCACGGGTTCGATCCTTCGAACGGTGTAACCAAGCGTTTCACCCAACGTAGCAAGCACCGGAACAGTGCCTTCTCTGCCGCGCCCCAGAGAGAAATCGTATCCTACCCAAAGCTGCCGCAACCGCATGGCTTTACAAACCATTTCCATGAATTCGCGTGCGGTCATATTCGCCAGATCGCGCGTGAAGGGCAGCGTTATCACAGCATCCACCCCGCTGGCTTGCAGCCTTGCCGCACGTTCGTCGGGGGTGGTCAGATAGATCGGCTTGGATTCTCCCCTCAGAACCAATCCTGGATGCGGATAGAAGGTGATCACCGCTGTTGTTGCGCCCGCAGCCCGTGCCTCTGCGCTCATACCATGCAAAAGGGTCTGGTGTCCGCGGTGAACGCCATCAAAGAAACCAATCGTCAACCAGGTATCCGGTAAGTGAAGTGCATCCAGTGTATGATAATGCGGCATAGTTAACCGGGTTCCACCATTAAAAGTCTAAGAGAAGAATACTTTGCGCGGTTGCCACTCGTGAGTTTCCGCATCGATTTCCAATAGCGCCACCAGTTCACCCTGTTCGCTGATACCGCGTGCCCAACCAGTGTCACCTTCCGCCGCCGGTACGCGGTGACCATGGCGCACCATATCCACCTGTTCGACGCTGAGTTCCACCGCAATCCAGTCCGAAAGCGCTTCTGCCGCTGGAATCAGATACTGGTACCAGTTACCTGCTTCGAACGCTTCGCGCAGTTTACGCAGCGGCACAGCATCCCGCAGGGTAAACCGCCCGGATTTCGTCCGGCGCAGCCCCACCAGATGCGCGCCGCACCCCAGGGTCTCACCCAGGTCGTGCGCCAGGGACCGTACATAGGTTCCCGATGAGCAGTAAACATCAATCACGGCTTCCGGTGGCGCCCATTCCAACAGTTCCAGGTTGTACACCTGAATCTTTCGCGGCGCCAGATCCACCTCTTCACCATTGCGCGCCATATCATACGCGCGTCGACCCTGCACTTTGATGGCAGAATACGGTGGCGGAACCTGCTCGATTTCGCCAACGAACTTGCTCAATGCTTCTTCAAACTGTGCTTCTGTGATGTTTACCGGGGATGAACTTAAAACCCGTCCATCCGCGTCATAGGTGTCGGTGGTTGTTCCCAGTTGCAAAATTGCCTGGTAACGTTTATCAGATGCAGACACATATTCGCTCAACCGCACCGCTGGTCCAATCAAAACGACCAGCACGCCCGAAGCGCGCGGATCCAGCGTGCCGGTATGACCGGCGCGGCGAATATTGGTGCCCTTGCGAATGATCTGCACCACATCGTGGCTGGTTAAACCCACAGGTTTATCCACCACCAGGACGCCAGAAATGGCGTTTTTCATGTCAAAACTATTGCTGTCATCCATATTCATTCTCCCCATTTTATTCGATTCGTCACTTCTCTTATTTTAACCCTGATTCTCTGGAATCGTTCCAGTAGCAAGGGCTGATCGCGTTGCAGTCAATACCTGTTGCTGGACCTCTTCCATGGTGCCGGTAATTTCTGCCCCTGCTGCCGCGGGGTGTCCACCACCCCCAAAGCTGACCGCCAGTTGCGATACATCCACTCCCGGCGATGACCGCCAGCTTACCTTTACCTTCCCCCCGCGTTGTTCAATAAATATCAACGCGATATCGAAATCATCAATGGTGGAGAGAATATTGATCAAATCCGCGTCATCATTCCCGTTATATTCGACCGTCTGACGGTCTTCCAGTGTCAGACTGGTCCAGACGATGCGGTCTTCACGCTGCATGCGCAAAAGACCCGCACCCCAATAACGTGCCGCGGTGTACGACCTCCGCAGTAATGCCTGATTGTAAATCTCCGGCAGGTTGGCGCCAGCTTCCATCAGATTTGCCGCCAGACGCAGCGCTTTGGAATTCATATTGGACGTGCGAAATCCGAGTGAATCGCTCACCAGACCATTCATCAACGCCGCTGCCGCCTCCTGTGAAATGGTAAATCCCCAGTCCGGCAGGCATTCGGTCAACAGGGCTGCCGTAGCCACAGCTTCAGGATCTACCAGATTGAGGGCGCCAAAATTTGTATTCGTGATGTGATGATCGATATTGATTTCCGGAACCCCCGAATCATTGAGCACATCCCCCAGACGCCCAAGATCAGAACAATCCAATGAAACCACCAGGTCCACTTTTTCCCCTGGCTTCTTCGTAATCAGATCAGCGCCTTGCAGATGCCGGAAAGTATAGGGCACACCGTCTGTCAGCACCATCTGCACGGTCTTACCCGCTGCTGTCAGGCAGAGTCCCAGCCCCAGCATCGATCCGATTGCGTCGCCGTCTGGGCGCATATGCGATAGAATGCGAATCTGTCTGGCATTCCACAACCGCTCCCCAACCGCCTTCCGAATCGCTTCGTCCAGCATGGGTTAATCAACCTCCTCGGAAGGCGGTTTCGCCTTTGATTCCTCACGCAGTTGCGCAAGCAGCCGTTCGACGTGATCCGCATTTTCCGGAGTCGGGTCCCAGTGGAAACGCAGCCGCGGGAATACCCGCAGATCCACCCGCTCTGCCAATGCGTGGCGAATGTATCCGCTGGCGCGTTCAAACCCCAACAATACTTCCTGAGAGCGCACCGCACCTTCCACCGCAGAAACAAACACATCTGCAAACGCCAGTTCGCGGTCTACTTTCACATCATTGACCATCACCCCTTCCAGGCGCGGGTCACTGATTTCTTTTATGATCATTTCCGCCAGTTCCTGTCGGATCCGATCGCCAATTCGTTGTAATCGCAGCTTTGAAGGCATTGCGCCTCCTCCTTACCTGTCTTGCGTCATTCTTTCAAGACGCCTACCCGTTCGATCGTATAGCATTCCATCACATCACCCACGGTATAATCATTGAAATTCCGAACGTTTATACCGCAGTCATATCCTTGGCGCACTTCGCGCACATCCTCTTTTTCATGTTTTAACGAAGCCACATCGCCTTCGAAGATTTTTTCGCCATTCCGAATGATGCGCATTTTTCCATTGCGGCGTATTTCGCCTTCACGCACACGGCAGCCAGCAATATTGCCCAGTTTGCTGATCTTGAATACCGCCATCACTTCGGCTTTGCCAATAACCGTTTCCTTGAATTCTGGCGCCAGCATGCCTTTCAACGCTTTTTCAACATCTTCAAGCATGCGATAAATAATATCGTACATACGTACAGACACGCCTTCAGTATCTGCCAGACGCCGCGCCGCTGAATCTGCTGTCACGTTGAAGCCAATCACGATCGCTTTGGATGCGGACGCCAGCATCACATCGCCTTCGCCGATGTTTCCGGTTTCCGCATGCAGCACGTTAATCTTGATATCGCCTTTGCTCAGGTCTTTCAGAGAGTTGATAATCGGTTCCAGAGATCCCTGAACATCCGCCTTGACGATCAGGCGCAGTTCCTTCACCTCACCTGCCTGGTAGCGTTCAAACAGCTCTTCCAGCGTGGCTTTCGGCGCAGAAACCGCTTTCTGCCGCTTCTGCTTTTCTTCATCGATGATCGCGCGCGCTTCTCGTTCATTGGACACTACCCGGAACAGATCGCCCGCCTGCGGCACATCCGTCAGACCCATCACCGCCACCGGTGTGGATGGACCTGCCTTACGCAGCTTGCGCCCTTTGAAATCAAACATGGCGCGCAGTTTGCCGTAAGAGGTACCCGCCACCACGATGTCGCCCACCTGAAGCGCGCCGTTCTGCACCAGAAGGGTAGCCAGAACGCCTTTTGCGCGGTCCAACTCGGCTTCGATGACCGTTCCGATCACTTTGCCGTTGGGATTGGCTTTGATCTCAACGCTGTCTGCCACCAGTGTGATGGCTTCAAGCAGATCATCCAGACCCATTTTTTGTTTCGCAGAAACCGGCACCACAATGGTGTCCCCGTCCCATTCGTCTGGAACCAGTCCGGCGTCTGCCAGCTGGTGTTTTACAAAATCGGGGTTGGCGTCGGGTCGATCGATCTTGTTCAGCGCGACCACGATCGGCACCCGGGCTGCTTTCGCATGGGCAATGGCTTCGCGCGTCTGGGGCATCACACCGTCGTTGGCTGCCACCACGAGCACCACCACGTCGGCGCCCTGCGCACCGCGTGCCCGCATGGCTGTGAACGCCGCGTGCCCGGGAGTATCCAGAAACGTGATCAGGCGTCCTTTGTGCTCCACCTGGTACGCGCCGATATGCTGGGTAATGCCGCCTGCTTCACCGCCCGCCACATCGGTATGGCGAATGGCATCCAGCAGCGTTGTCTTGCCGTGATCAACATGACCCAACATGGTCACCACCGGAGGGCGGGAAACCAGATGCGAAGAATCCTCATCTGCGATCAATTGCCGCCAGAAAGGTACTTCGCCCAGATCTTCTTTTATTTCGCTTTCAGGAACTTCGAGGGTGGCTTCAAATCCAAATTCAGATGCCACAATCGCTGCGGTATCAAAATCAATCTGTTGATTGATATTTGCCATCACCCCATTCGCCATCAATATCTTGATGACCTGAATGGGGCTTACGCCCAACTGCTGCGCCAAATCCCGCACGGTAATGCTTACCGGTAGTTCAATTTTTTTCCCGTTTTCGCTCATGGTGCACCTCCTTGTTGTTCGCCCGTTCCTGGACTGCCCCCTGCTGTGGATAGATAAACCTATCCCTGAGAAGAAACGATGGAGCGGCTGTAGGATTGATGAGCAAGTCGGGAAAGATCATGCGTTCATAGTTGTTCCGACTTTGCTACCGGTGAAGAGCCTTCCATCGAGGGTGAAACCTCTTGTGGCTCAACCGGAAGGGTTGCCAGGAACGCCCGCAGACGTTCCTGATCTGCTTCCGTCAATTCAGTTTTTAATGCCCGAGCCAATGCGCCTTTCAAACCACGCTCCCAACAGGAAGCCAATCGGTGAAGATATGCCCCCCTGCCCGACAGCTTACCAGATGGGTCAACCATCACCCCATCCGGCGTGCGCACCACCCGTATCAGTTCGCGCTTGGTTTTCACCTCGCGACAACCCACACAGGTGCGTTGCGGCACATGCTTCACACGTTTAATTGGTTTGGCAGCCACCGTTTCTTCTCGTTTTGACTTTACTAATTATTCCCAATCCCAATCTTCGCCACCGCGCTTGTGTTTCTTGCGCGTAACGGTCATGTCGCGATCTGGATCGTAAACAACCTCGACAGACTTCTTCTTCTTTTTCTTGCCAGACTTATCTCGTGCTCCGCCTTCGAGTTCCTCTTCCTCTTCGACGGCAGCCGTTTTACCGTCGATCACTTCCGGCTTCATCGCCGCAAAGAGAGCATCGATCGAGGTGGGCATTTCTTCCAGCTCTTCTTCAGATGTTTCGGTCGTTTCCGCAGCAGCCTCAACCACCGGCTCCGCTTCCGGTTCCACCGGGGTTTCCACAACCGGTTCAACCACTGCCTCAACAACAGGTTCGACTGCAGGTTCGACAACCGCAGGAACTTCTGGCTTCGTTTCCGGTTCTGGCGCTTTAAATTGCATTGCGTCCAAAACCTTTTCGATCTCCGTCATCGCCTTGGGTGTCATTCCATCCACGGCTTCGAGCACAGAGCGATCCAGCTTCATTTGCAGCATCAAATCGCCGACCGTGGTCATATTCGGCAGCGACACCACCAGGGTGTACACTGACTGCGGCAGATCGGTTTCTTCCAGGGGCATTTCAAAAGCAGCCGATGGAACCGCTTCGCGCGCTTCATTGATGCGCTGTTCTTCCGCTTTCTTTTCCACCTGTCGGCGGTTCGCGGAACGTTTTTCCACCTTGTCCACAAACTGGGTCAGTGTATCAAACTCTTCCGGGGTCAGCGGGCGGTTGTCTGCCTTTTTCTCCAGAATACCAGCCACATCACGCATTACATCTTCACCCATGTTGGCGACTTCAGCCATCTGCGCATCGGCGCGAACGCGTTCAAGTGTTTCGGTCGCGGCTTCCGGCACGCTCTTGATGTCGATGCGCCAGCCGGTCAGTTTCGCCGCCAGACGGGCATTCTGTCCATCGCGACCGATCGCCAGACTGAGTTGATCTTCTGGAACGACCACAGTGGCAGTCTTCCCGCCGCTCGCGCGTTCGTTCAGATACACGCCGCTCACCCGCGCCGGGCTGATGGCTTTGGCAATATAAACCGCCGGATCGGAATTCCATTCGATCACGTCGATTTTTTCATCGTGAAGTTCGCGCACAATGGCTTGAATGCGCACGCCGCGAATACCCACGCACGCGCCCACCGGATCAATGCCCTGCTGCGTGGCAGATACCGCCACCTTGGCGCGTTCACCCGGTTCACGCGCGATGGATCGAATTTCGACCACGCCGTGGAAAATTTCAGGAACTTCGTTTTCCAGCAAACGGCGCAGGAAATTGCGATGCCCGCGGGATAGCAAAATCTGAGGACCGCGTGAGCCGTCTTTGACTTCATAGATCAAAGCGCGAACCCGGTCATGAATGTGGAAGCGTTCGCCCGGGATCATTTCCTTGCGACTCATCACGCCTTCCGCCTTCATGTCCAATCCGATCGACACGCCCGCCGCATTGACCGCCTGCACCACGCCGTTGGCGACTTCGCCGACCAGCTTTTCATAGTGCACCATCTGCGCCGCGCGCTCCGCCTCGCGAATGCGCTGTTGAATCACCTGGCGAGCGGTTTGCGCTGCCACGCGACCAAAATCAGCGGGGGTGGTTTCCACCACCACCATATCGCCCAGTTCAGCTTCGGGCGCCACCTTTCGTGCGGCGCTCAGCTCGACTTCAGTGCGCTCATCTTCCACCGATTCGACAACTTCTTTCTCGGCAAAGATCAGCACCTTTCCGGTATCAGCGTCAACCTTGGCTTCCACGTGCTGTGCATTGGATGCGTTCACAGCCCGCCGGTAGGCCGACACCATGGCTGACTCCAACGCCTTCAAGATGATCTCTTTAGGCAACTGCTTCTCTTCGAGAACTTCATTGAAAGCCAGGGTAAACTCGTTTTTCATCCTGAATCGATCTCCCAATCTTAAACCCCTGACGGGGTCTCTTATAAGCAGAAAAGTGGGGGCTGCCCACTTTTCGTTAATCACGAAAACCACTACTACGACGTTCTGATTTTACCATAAGCGCCTCTGGGGTGCAAGCCTTCCAGCGCCATTTCTTTAACATTTCCTAACCTTCGACCAATTGTTTCTCTTTGTAATGTGACGGCGCCTCGTTTTGCTTCTTTCGGGCGTGTTTCCTGTGTCAGGCACTGTGAATCCCTTCCACCCTTTTCGGATATAATCTTTTCTAACATAACCCATCACGAAAGGCATCCCTCCGCAATGAAAAACGATTGGCTCTGGTGGCGAGACGGCATCATCTATCAAATCTACCCCCGCTCATTCGCTGATTCCAACGGTGATGGCATCGGCGATCTCCCCGGCATCACTTCCCGTCTCGACTACCTGGCTGACCTGGGTGTGGATGCCATCTGGCTCTCGCCGATTTATCCCTCGCCCGACGCAGATTTTGGTTACGACGTCAGCGATTACTACGCTATCGATCCCCGTTTTGGCACCCTCGATGATTTTGACGCCCTTATTCAGGCTGCCCACGAACGCGGCATTCACGTCATCCTCGACATGGTTTTCAACCACACATCAGATCAGCATCCCAAATTCATTCAGTCCCGCTCATCACGAGAAAACCCCTACCACGATTGGTATTTCTGGCGTGATCCTCTCCCCGGTGGCGCCCCGCCCAACAACTGGGCGTCTGTTTTCGGAGGCGGCGGCTGGGAATATGATCCTCATCTGAAACAATATTATTTTCACATGTTTGTCAGGCAGCAGCCGGATCTCAATTGGCGCAGTTCTGCCGTCCGCCAGGCGGTTCTGAACGTGATGCGCTACTGGTTGGAAAAGGGGGTGGATGGTTTCCGACTGGACGTGTTCAACGCCTATTTCAAGGATGAGCAGCTGCAGAATAATCCCCCCAAACCGGGAATACGCCCCTTTGATATGCAAAAGCATATCCACGACATCGACCAACCCGAGATGCTGCCCCTGCTGTCAGAAATGCGCGCCCTGTTGGATGGCTATCCGGAGCGTTATTTCATCGGTGAAACCTTCCTCTCGGGCGCCGAAAAAGCCGCTTTCTACACCGGTCCAGACCGTCTGCACGCAGCCTTCAACTTCGATTTTCTAAAAAACCGCTGGAGCGCCCGCGGCTTTCAGCAAACCATTCACCGTTGGGAAACCCTGCTCGGACCCGACCGTTACCCAAATTACGTTCTGAATAATCACGACACGCCCCGCTCCGCCACGCGCTATACCTGGTCGGAAGATGACCAGCGTCTCAAGCTCCTTGCCGTCATGCTGCTCACTTTACGCGGAACGCCGTTTATGTATTACGGCGAGGAAATTGGTATGCGCGACATCTCCCTGCGCCGCGATCAGATCCTCGACCCGGTTGGTAAACGATACTATCCCTTCCACAAAGGTCGCGACGGCTGCCGCGCCCCCATGCAGTGGACGGATATGCCCAACGCCGGTTTCTCGTCCGCCGCGCCCTGGCTGCCCATTCATCCCGATTACACGCAACGCAATGTCGCCGCGCAAACCGCCGACGACGCCTCACTTCTCAATTTCTACAAAAAAGTCATCGCCTTGCGCCGCAAACATCCAGCCCTGCACCGGGGTACCTATCTGCCCATTGCCGGTACGCCTTTTCAGAGCATGGCATATCTGCGCCAGCACGGAAAGGACCATGTGATGGTGGCGCTCAATTTCTCAGACCGCCCTGCAGATTTACATCTCGGTTCCGCCTTCTGGGGGCATTGGAAACCGCTCCTTTCCAGTATTGCCGGTGAGAATCAAATCGAAGCCGGAAACCTTCACCTGCGCCCGCTTGAAGCCTGCCTGTTCCAGGAGGTAAATAAGTAGGAGGTACCCAAACCGATTCCATGAATGACACTGAGCTTTCCCCGCTCATTCCCGGAAGACCTGATTCGCATCCGGGTCCACTGGTGCGGTTTCTTCCACCGCATCCAGCCGGAATCGCTGCGCAGTGGCTCGCTCAGCACATTCCACCCGGCAGTTGGGTGCTGGATCCCTTCGGTGCGTCGCCGGCATTGACCGTTGAAATCGCCCGCGCCGGTTACCGCGTTCTCGTTGTTGCCAATAATCCAATTCTGCGTTTTCTCATCACTGCCCGTGCCGCCTCGCCGTCGCGGGCAGATTTGCAGTCCGCACTGGCAGAAATTGCCGCTGCGCGCAAGGGCGATGACCGTCTGGAACTGCTCATCAAGAGTTTATACCAGACCCACTGTGCCGCCTGCGGAAAAATCATCCCAGCAGCAGCGTTTGTCTGGCAAAAAGACAATCCTCACCCGGTTGCCCGTATTTATGAATGTCCCTACTGCCATTCCAACGGCGAACATCCTGCTGACCCCGAGGACGAAGCTGTTCTGAACACCATCACCGGCAGCGGATTGCATCGCGCCCGCGCGCTCGAACGGGTGGCTGCGCTGGGCGATCCCCATCGGGCGGATGTGGAAGAAGCCCTCAATGGTTATCTTGCGCGTCCTTTGTATGTGCTCTTTAACTTGATCAACAAAATGGAAGGGCTCGACCTGCCGCCAGATCGCCGCCGGTGGGTCACCGCGCTCATTCTCTCCGCGCTCGACGCCGGAAATACGCTCTGGGCACACCCCAACCCCCGTCCCCGCCCGCGCCAGTTGACCATCCCGTCCACCTTCCGCGAGAATAACCTGTGGCTGGCGCTCGAATCCGCCGTAAACGATTGGAGCGTGGATCAGCCCCCGGTTCCGCTGGCGTCGTTCCCCGGTTCCATTCCATCTGAAGGCGGCATCTTGCTGGCAGAAGGACGTCTGAAAGATTTGCTGCCGCAGCTATCCACGGAGCCGTTCAGCGCCGTGTTGACCGCTCTACCCCGCCCCAACCAGGCGTTCTGGACCCTGTCTGCCCTGTGGACCGGCTGGTTGTGGGGACGAGACGCGGTCGCGCCGCTCAAATCCGTCCTCAGCCGCCGCCGGTATGACTGGGCATGGCACACATCCGCCCTGCATTCTGTCTGCAATGGAATGGGAGAACGCCTGGCACAGGATACCCCGGTTT
>JBDKTF010000473.1:0-1520 GCA_039680295.1 Anaerolineaceae bacterium | reverse complement strand
GTTTGGCAGGATCAGTGGCGTCCAGTTCATAATACACCAGCGGCTTATCCGTGGCTTTCTCGATGGCGATTTGAACGGCTTCCACACGTCCGCCCAGATTGCGCACGACACCCAGCGCACGGTTTTCACGCCCGATCATGCGTCCCAAAATCAAAATGTTTTCATACAATTCATCGAAATTGGTGGGATTGGGGAAATAGAAAACGGTGATTCCCATGTTTTCCAGGGCTTCCACCTGGTCGATGGTGTTGATACCGCCCGCCAGCACCAGATCAGGCTTCAGCGCAGCGATGGCTTCCAGGTCATACTTGCCCATGGAACCGCCGATCGAGGGCAGATCTTTTGCGACCGCAGGATAATCAGAAAATTCATCCCGCCCCACCATGAATGAGCCGCCGCCCAATCCGTAAACCAGTTCTGTATTGGATGGCGCCATGCTGACAATTCGGGTTGCCGTTTTTTCGAGGACGACCGTGCGACCAAAGCCATCGGTGAACGACAGATCACCGGATGCGCTGGCATCGCCGCTGGAAGCGGTGGGGAGCTCCACCACGCCGGTGGTGGGTTCGGCAACTTCTGTCGCGGCTGCTTCTGTGGCTGCTGCTTCGGTTGCTGTGGGGGTGCTGCTCTGGCAGGCAGTAACCATCAAGGCTGCCAGAAGAAGTACAAATACAGGGGTAAACCATTTTGAACGCGACATCTTCGAATTCATCCTCTTTTCATTCGTTTTGGATAATAAAAACCCTGTCCAGACTTTGGACAGGGAGGTGAAAGCATGACATGCGTTACGTGGGGATTCTCCACCTCCTTGCCGCGAGGTTGTGGTGACCGCAATGTAATCGGGCGACCTGACTTGCGCATCGAGTGCGCTTACAGTTGCGCGACAGTACCGGACTTTCACCGGTTTCGCCGAAAGCCTGCCCATCCGGGAGCGAGGACAATTACACTGCACCAGATATTTATTTTAAGTACATTTTATATGCCTCGAACAAGAATGTCAAGAAAAATGCTGCTTTACTTGTTCACATGGAATCCAGATCTTAATACATTTTTAACTTCCAATAAGATATAAAAACTCAAGAGGTAAAAATGAACGATATATCCATGTTCCTATTGATTTGTTTATTCTTCGTTGTCTGTTTGGGTTGGATGGGTTTAATCGAAAAACTCAAGGAAGGATGATATGTCTGTTTTATATTGGATCGCCGGCGTGATCGCACTGGCTCTACTGATTTACATGTTCGTTGCATTATTGAAACCGGAGAAATTTTGATGACAATCACAGGTTGGATTCAAATCCTGCTCTTCTTTGCAGTTCTTATCCTTCTCGTCAAACCATTGGGCAGTTACATGGCAAAAGTGCTGGAAGGTAAAAAAACCTTCCTGACGCCCGTATTGGGTGTATTAGAACGCGGGATCTACCGCATTTGCGGCATCGATGGTTCTGACGAGATGGATTGGAAAACCTATACCCTGGCGTTTCTTCTGTTTAGTTTGGTGGGAATCGTATTTCTATATCT
>JBDKTF010000172.1:0-13419 GCA_039680295.1 Anaerolineaceae bacterium | reverse complement strand
AAACGCGGTCTTCCACGATCGTTTCACCGTATTCTCCGCTCGGGTTGTCATATCCAAAGAAGCGTTCGGTGAGCATCTTCTGACCGGGCTGGAAGAAGGCATAGGCAAATGCCACATCCGCCGTCTGGTTGGTCAATGCGGCAATGCCGTCTTCACTGGCAGTGTATGGGGTGGTGATCGCTTTATCGTAGGTGAAGCTCCAACCGTTGCTCTTACAGGTGGCATTACGCGGGTTGCCCCATTCACGCTCTGCCAGGTAGGGTCCCCACGAGGCATCGATTGCGTTTGAATCTGCCATGGAAGGGGGCGTTAACTGCGGCGCGACCGTGACGGGGGCAGCGGCGGGGCGGCACCCGCCCAGAAGGGATGCGGTCAGGGTGATCAGCACTGCGGTTCGAAGCAGGAATTTGCGGTTTCCGAACATATCCATTTCCCTCCTGAAATCAAGCAAACGGGTTATGCCCGTTTTATTCCAATCTGACGTGATATCTGTTCGAGCATCAAGGGGTGGGGTAAATCATGAAGGTTGCCTCAGGTCAATCTATAAGCCGCTTTCTGTCCAGGGGTGGGGTATCCTTGCGGACTTTCCACCCCGTGGATGAGCATCTCTCTCGGTCTGGCGTCACCACCAGACTCATGCAGCCTACCCGGGACTGATAGGGCGGCGAGCCACCTCCCGCCCGCTTACGCGGACTTCATCCCTGCTTGACCTTGCTCCTGACGGGGGTTGCCGAGCCGCGAACATTGCTGCCCGCGCTGGTGGTCTCTTACACCACCTTTTCATCCTTGCTCCGTTTGCACGGGGCGGTATGTCTCTGTGGTCCGATCCAACAGGTTTCCCCGTTCCGGGTGTTACCCGACGTCATGCTCTATGGAGAGCGGACTTTCCTCGACCTCGCTAATGCGAAGGCGCGCTCATCCGATCAACCTGAGGCAACCTGATCATACCATAGAATGAGGAATTTTCCCCATCCGCGTAACTCTGTGGTAGAATAATGGCTGTTCAGCCCTGATAACCGACAGGGAAGCGCGGACCAGAAAGCGAATGCCACCCGCCAGATGGTTTACTCTGGACAAATCTGCCCCTCTCATGTAAAATTCACGTTCGCAATCGTGGAATTCTTTGGAGGATTGGACTTTGGCTAACATTAAATCTGCAATTAAGCGTAATAAGCAGAACGAAAAGAAACGTCTGCGCAACCGTGTTGTCCGCGGGAGCACCCGCACGTTCGTTCAAAAAGCTCGTTTGGTGATCGGCGAAGGCAATGTTGAAGACGCGAAGACTGCCACCCTCGAGGCAATCAGCGCGCTTGACAAAGCTGCTTCAAAAGGCGTCATTCATAAGAATAATGCCGCGCGCCGCAAGAGCCGCCTGATGAAACGTCTGGCGACCCTTTCCAAGTAAGCCGGTTTCACTTTTTTTGTACCGCAGCAAATCAGCGGGAGCCTTTTGCTCCCGCTTTTTGCGTATTCAGTCTTAAATATTAATGGATTAAAACGTGCGAAACGGATATTAAAAACCGGAAGAATGTCAAGCGTGACGCAGATTGCGCGTATGTTATAATCTTCTATCAGTATAAGTGGATATATCAAGGTGGTAAGCGGTATGTTTGAAGCGGAACAAAAAGCGGTTGATACAAAAATTCGCGCCTTCTGTGCGCAGCAGGGGCTGCCTGAACCGACCCTGGCATGGACCTGGATCCCGTTCAGCGGACAGTGGGGCATTTCAACGTCTTTCTTCCAACTGGCATCGCAAGAAGCCCGGTCGGGCAAGAAGGTGAATGTGCCGCAGCGCGCGCAGGAACTGGCGCAGCAGGTGGCAGAATTTCTGGGTACCCCCGAAGGGTTTGTCCGTCTGGAAGCCGTAAAGGGCTACCTGAATCTTTACTTTTCACCTGCCGAATATACTGCTCATGTGGTGGATACCGTGTTGGGAGAGGCGGAAGCCTTTGGACGCGGTGAATCCAAGGGGCAGCGCGTTATGGTGGAATTTTCTCAACCGAACACGCATAAAGCATTTCACGTAGGGCACCTGCGCAACGTCATCCTTGGCGGCGCCACTGCCAACATCCTCGAGACCGCCGGATATGAGGTTGTCCGCGCCAATTACATCGGGGATATTGGTCTGCATGTGATCAAATGGCTGTGGAACTACCTGAAACGCCACAATGGAGAAGAGCCCGGCGCCGACAAGATGCGCTGGATGACCGATCTGTATACCGAAGCCGACCGCCATTATGAAGATCCCGGCGCAGAAGAAGAAGTGCGTGCACTCTTCGCCCGCTGGGACCGCCGCGATTCGGATCTCGTCGATCTATGGAAGAAAAGCCGAGAGTGGTCGCTGGAAGGTTTTGCTCAGATCTACGACATGCTGGGCGTCCATTTCGATCACATCTACTTCGAGTCCGAAGTTGAAGATTCGGGCAAGGATGTTGTGCAGAAATTGATCGACATGGGAATCGCCGAGGATGGGCGTCCTGAAAACCCGGTATTCATTAAACTGGATGAAAAACTGGGCTTGAAAAATGAAAAATATCGGGTGCTGGTGGTTTTGCGATCAGATGGCACTTCACTGTATGCCACCAAAGATCTGCCGCTGGCAATCATGAAATTCGAACAGTATCATCTCGACCGCTCGATTTACGTGATCGATGTGCGCCAATCTCTGTACCTGCAGCAGATTTTCATGACCCTGAAATTGATGGGCTATCCCTGGGCAGATAAACTCTATCACCTGGGATATGAAATTGTGAATCTGCCGGGGAACGTGACCATGTCTTCGCGCGACGGCACAGTGGTGCTGCTGGATGATCTGGTGCGCGAAGCGACCCGCCGGGCGGTGGAGATCGTGAAAGTGAAGAATGCCGACCTTTCCACTGAAAAACAGATGGAAATTGGGCGGGCAGTGGCGCTGGGCGCCATTAAATATTCCATGCTCTCGCGCGACAACACCAAGATTGTGACCTTCGATTGGGAAGCTGCGCTGGACTTCAACGGTCAGGCGGCGCCGTATATCCAATACGCCTATGTGCGCGCGGGCAGCATTTTGCGCAAAGCAGGGCAGGGTCTGCCGGAATCGCTGGTTCCGTCGCATGCGCTGGAACCGGCTGAAATTGCGCTCATCGATTTGGTCTCACGCCTGCCCAACGAAGTGCAGCGGTCCGCCGCTGAATACAAACCCATGTTCATGGCAAACTATGCCTTCGAACTGGCAAAGGCGTTCAACGATTTTTATAATGTCTGCCCGGTATTGCAGGCAGACCCCGCCGTACGCGCCAGCCGTCTGCGGTTGGTGGCGGCAGCGCGCCAGGCGCTGTTCAACAGTCTGGCAATCCTTGGAATCACCGCCCCTCAGGCGATGTAACGCGGGTTTCGCCTTCCCCCGGAGAGCGAAGGCGCGGGCATCACAGCCCCGTAAAGCGATGTGATGGGACTCACTCCCCCATAAGTGATGGGATGGGCATCACAGCCCCAAAAGCGATGTGATGGGCATCACAGCCCCATTAAGCGGTGTGAACCAGATTCATTCAATCTATATAGAAGGAGTGTATCAACATGGCACCGATCCGTACCATCATCATGGGCGCTGCAGGGCGCGATTTCCACAACTTCAATGTTTTCTTCCGCGACAACGCGGATTATGAAGTTGTTGCTTTTACCGCAACCCAGATCCCGAATATCGAAGGGCGCAGCTATCCCGCCGCTCTGGCTGGCAAGCTCTATCCTGCCGGTATTCCGATCTACCCCGAAACCGATCTGGTTCGCCTGATCAAAGAATTGAAGGCGGAACAGGTTATCTTCGCATACAGCGACATCCCGCACGAGATGGTGATGCACAAGGCATCCATCGTCATGGCTGCCGGCGCGGATTTCCGCATGATGGGTCCCAATACCACCTACGTCAAATCGATCAAACCCGTCGTTTCCGTTTGCGCGGTGCGCACCGGTTCGGGTAAAAGCCAGACCACCCGCCGCGTGGCTTCCATTCTGCAAAAGATGGGCTACAAAGTGGCAGCCATTCGCCATCCCATGCCTTACGGCGATCTGGTGAAGCAAAAAGTGCAGCGCTATGCCACCTATGCTGATCTGGACAAACATGAGTGCACCATCGAAGAGCGCGAAGAATACGAACCTCATATCGACGCGGGCGTGATCATTTACGCCGGTGTGGATTATGAAGCCATTCTGCGCCAGGCAGAACAGGAAGCCGATATCATTCTCTGGGATGGCGGCAATAACGACTTCTCATTCTACGCTCCCGATCTCAACATCGTCGTCGCCGATCCGCATCGCCCCGGCAACGAGTACACCTACCATCCCGGCGAAACCAACGTGCGCATGGCAGATGCTTTCGTCATCAACAAGGTGGATACCGCCGATCCGAATGCGGTCATTGCGGTGCGCAACCGCCTGCACGATCTGAACCCCAAAGCCACGATCATCGAAGCGGCTTCTCCGCTCTTCGTGGACAATCCTGAAGCCATCCGCGGCAAGCGCGTTCTTGTCATCGAAGACGGACCGACCCTGACCCACGGCGAAATGGCATACGGCGCCGGTTGGGTGGCGGCTCGCCGCTACGGTGCGGCTGAGATCGTGGATCCTCGCCCGTTTGCGGTGGGTTCGATCGTTGCGACCTACAAGAAATATCCCAAGACCGGTGCGATCCTGCCAGCCATGGGTTATGGCGAAGATATGATCCACGACCTGGAAAAGACGATTGAAAATGCCGATGTGGATATGGTTGTGATCGGCACGCCCATCGATCTCACCCGTGTCCTCAAACTGAACAAGCCCTCGCAGCGCGTTCGCTATGAACTGCAAGAGATCGGCACCCCGACTCTGGAAGACCTGCTGAAGGCAAAGTTCGGCAAGTAATTCTGTCGTTTTAACCGGGAATCATGGGCGAACTGTGGACCTGTGATTCCCGGTTCTTTTTTGAATAGTGAGTGAATTATGTTTATTGATCAAGCCTTAATTTATGTTCGATCGGGGAAAGGCGGAGATGGCATGATGCATTTTCGCCGGGAAAAGTTCATGCCGCGCGGCGGTCCGGATGGGGGTGATGGCGGACACGGCGGCGATGTGATTCTGGAAGTGCGTCCCACCCTGAACACCCTTTCCATGTTTCGGCATAGGGAAAAATATATCGCCGAAGATGGAGCGAAAGGCTTCATCAATAACCAGACGGGTAAATCCGCCTCCCATCTGATCATCCCGGTGCCGCCGGGCACTGTGGTTTACGATGCCGATACGGGCGCCATGCTGGGCGATTTGACCCAGCCCCACCAACAGTTGGTGGTCTGCAAGGGCGGCAAAGGCGGGCGCGGGAACACCCATTTTGTCAATGCACGCATCCAGGCGCCGCGCACCGCTGAAAAAGGCGAACCGGCGGAAGAGAAGAACCTGCGCTTTGAATTGAAACTGATTGCCGATATAGGACTGATTGGTGTGCCCAATGCGGGTAAATCCAGCCTGTTGGCTGCGGTGACCAACGCCAAACCCAAGATTGCGCCCTATCCCTTCACCACCCTGGAGCCCAACCTGGGCGTGGCAGACCTGGATGATGAGACCAGCCTGGTGTTGGCAGACATCCCGGGGCTGATTGAAGGCGCACACGAAGGGGTGGGGCTGGGTTATGCCTTCCTGCGTCACATTCAGCGCACCCGTGTGCTGATCCATGTGCTGGACGGTATGTCTGAAGATCCGCTGGCAGATTTCAGCCAAATCAACTCAGAGCTGGCGCTTTTTGATCCCAGGCTGGGAGAGAAACCGCAGATCGTGGCTTTCAATAAGATGGATTTGCCTGAAGTACAGGAACGCTGGCAGACGGTGGAAGCCGAAATGAAAGCGCGCGGTTACGAAACCATCGCGATATCGGCAGTGACCGGGGAAAATGTGAAACCCTTACTGTGGCGCGCATCTGAATTGCTCGCTCAGGCGCCGGAACCTGAACCGGTGGCAGAAATGCCGGTGTACCGTCCCAAGGAACAGGACGAATTGCGTGATTTCACCGTTACCCGCACGGAAGAAGGTTTCGAGGTTCACGGCAAAGCCATCGAACGGGCTGCCGCCATGACTTTCTGGGAGTATGAAGGCTCGGTGCGGCGCTTCCAACGGCTGATGGCAACCATCGGCGTGGAAAATGCGCTCCGTGAAGCAGGTGTGGAAGAAGGCGATTCGGTCTTCATTGGTGACTATGAATTGGAGTGGCAGGAATAGCCATGCAGCAGCGCATCGGGATTTTTGGCGGCACCTTTGATCCACCCCACCTCGGGCATATGATTCTGGCGGCGGAAGCCGTGGACCAGCTGCATCTCGACCGCCTGTTGTGGGTCCTCACGCCCGACCCGCCGCACAAGCGCGGCTGCCGCATTGCTTCGTGGGAAGATCGTTTACAATTGGTTATGGCAGCGCTGGGCGATGACCCGGCTTTTGAGCTTTCGCGGGTGGATATCGATCGACCGGGTCCGCATTATACGCTGGATACCGTGCGGCTGTTGGCGCAGGCGCATCCCGATGCCGCGCTGATTTATCTGATCGGCGGTGATTCGCTGCACGATCTGCCCAACTGGCATCGTCCGCAGGAGTTTCTGGAAGCTTGCTCTGAGTTAGGCGTGATGCGCCGACCGGGCGATGCGGTGGATATGACCTCTCTGGAAGCCCAACTGCCAGACCTGACCGCCAAAGTGCGTTTCATTGATGCGCCCCTATTGGAGATTTCTTCGCGCGAAATTCGCGAACGTATTCACAGCGGGCACCCTTATCGGTATTATTTACCTCCAACCGTATTTGAAATCATCAAACAGCGGGGACTGTATCGCGATTAATTTCCATCCTTAGCGGTAGATCGGAGAGGCATGACACTCCTTCTCAACAAAATTTTCTCTTCGGTTGCTTTCAGCCATTTTTTTGTTGACATGATCAACAGCCAACGAGCAATATTGTTGGCGTATCTCTCTGTGCCGCTCGGTCTGACTAATGCCATGCTGGGGGTGATCAGCACGCTGTACTCCATGATCGCGGCAGTGGCGCAGCCTTTTTTTGGCTTTATCAGCGATCGAAAAGGACCACGCTGGATTGTCACGGGCGGCGTTCTGTGGATGGGTGTATTCTTCACGCTGGCAATTTTGGTGCCCGGAAAAATTGCGCTGGTGTTCCTGATCCTTGCCAGTATCGGTTCCGGTGCGGTACACCCTGCCGGGTCTGCCCAGGCTACCCGATTGGGCAAGACGCTGCTGGAAGGGCAGGAAGCCACTGCGGCTTCGTATTTCTTCCTGTTTGGGCAGTTTGGCTATTTCCTTGGTCCCGTCGTGGGAGGACCGCTGCTGGATCTCTGGGGACCCTTGGGTTTGATTTTGCTGGTGATCTGGGCGCTGCCGTTGGGTTTATTCGCGGGGACGCAGCTGCAACAGGTGCCGGTTCTGCAAAAGGTGGTTTCGACAGAACCAGTGGATGCGAATCACCGCCGTCTCTTCAAAACGGGGATATCGGCTTCCGCAATTGTGGCTTTGTTGGTTGTGGCAATGTGTCAATCGTGGGCGCAGCAAAACGTCAATGTATTTCTTCCGAAGTATTTGAGCGATCTGGGGCAATCTGCCAGTCAGTATGGATTTCTGACGGCGTTATTCATGGGGGGATCGGGTGTGGGGACTCTGGTCGGGGGAATGCTGGCGGATCGCATCGGTAAGCGCAGGGTCATTCTGGCGGGTCTGGCGGCATCCAGCTTGCCATTACTGGCGATGGGGCAGGTTGGCGCTTCGGCGATCCTCTATATTTTAGTCCCGCTGGCTGGCTTCCTGACCGGCATGGCATATACGGTCATCGTGGTAATGGCGCAGCGGCTCATTCCCGGCGGCGCGGCGCTGGCGAGCGGCTTGATTCTGGGATTTATTTTCTCCAGCGGCGCACTTGGCGGTTTGCTTACCGGCTACATGGCAGACTGGTTGGGATTGCCACTGGTGTTTACCATGAGCGCAGGGCTTGCGGTTTTAGGCGCCATTTCAACCTACTGGTTGGAGCGCGTCTGAGCGGGTGTTCACCAGACAAAGAAATATAACCACACCACGCATATGCTCATGGTCAGAAGCGTGATGATCAATCCGGCGCGGGTATACTCCCAAAAAGAGAGAACCACCCTGCGCCGTTTTGCACTTTCTGCCACGATGAGGTTCGCCACAGAACCCAGCAGGGTGAGGTTGCCTGCCAGGGTGGAAGCTGCTGCCAGAGTCAGCCAACCCGCCCGTGGATTCTGCATGGCTGCAATGACCGGACGCAGCAGCAACACGGCGGGAACGTTGCTGACCAGGTTGGAAAGCACCACGGTGAGGGTGGAAAGGCTGAAAACATTTTCCTTCAGCACAGGTTGCGCAAAATTCATCATTTGATCGGTCAGCCCGTTGGCTTCGATCGAACCGGTGACGATGAAGAGCCCGGCGAAGAACACCAGAATATCCCAATCGATTTCAGCGAACACCTTTTCTGGACGTAACCGGCTGGTGATCAACAACATGCATGCGCCCAGGAAGGCGGCTTCTGCCACCGGCACCCCCGCAGCGAATGCCACCAGCAATCCGGCGACGATGATGAGGCTTTTCGTGAGAAGTGGACGGTAAATACGGGCAGGCAGATTGGGCGGTGCGAAGTGGTTGCTGTGAAATTCCTTCGGATAAAGCAGCACCAATACCAGCCAGACCATTCCCAGACCCAGCAGTGCAATGGGGGTCAACGACAGCGCAAAATTGCCATAAGAAATGCCGGAAGCCACACCG
This sequence comes from Anaerolineaceae bacterium, assembly GCA_039680295.1. Taxonomy (GTDB): domain Bacteria; phylum Chloroflexota; class Anaerolineae; order Anaerolineales; family Anaerolineaceae; genus JBDKTF01. The sequence goes on along the minus strand of JBDKTF010000172.1, from coordinate 4,651 downwards.
ATGATCATATTTTGCGGATTGCCGGTGAGCGTGGCGACCGAACCGATGTTGGCAGCGGTCGCCAGGGCGATCAAATAGGGGATGGGATTGCGGCCCATTGCCAGGGTGATGCCCAGCATCAGCGGGGTGAACATCAGGCAGACGGTGTCATTGAGAAAGAATGCGCTCAACACACCGGTCAGGACGATTTCCAGCGCCAGAAAAGTGCGTGGATTCCGGGCACGGTGGATGAGCGCCTGTCCTACCCAGCGGAAAAAACCTGAAATGCGCAGGTTGGCGTTCAGGATCATCATGCTGAACAGCAGGATCAGCGTGTCCAGATCAAGGAAACTGCCCAGTTGTTGAAAAGCGATCTGCCGGGTGATCAGCAACAGCCCGACGCCCATGAGCGTGATGGTTGTGCGATTGGCGCGTAATTTGGGCAAATGTCCCACAGCGATGCCCGTGTACGTGGCGGTGACGATCACCAATGTAATCAGCGAAGAATTCAAATTGACCTCGGTCAGGCGGTAAGCAAACAGGGGGTATTATACGCCGATCTTTTGCATTGATTCTGTTTTGATGGATTGAAGTGTCTGACCTTAAAGCAAACAGAGGCTGATCTTCAGCCTCTGTTTGTGGGTGAAACCGAGCTGATTTACTCGCGGATGAGGTTAAGGTTGCCCAGCCCCATCTCCAGGTCGATCTCCAGCAGAGGACCTGAGCCGCTGGCTTCATAAGAGTTGTCAATCACGCTCCAGGTGCCCTGCGTGTTGATATTGGTGAGGGCGCCCTGGTTGTTGACGCGGGCGTTCATCCCTTCGGGAATCCGGATGGTGAGATTGCAGACACCCACCTGCACTTCCACATGTCCTTCCTGCTGCAGCGCACCGGTGAAATCGAGAGTGTAGGTACCGGCGCCGCCTTCAAAACGCATTTCGGTGAAATTGGCGTTCCCCAGCCCGATCAGATCCACTTTGGATGCGCCGGTTTTATATACCAGACGAGCCATTTTTTCGGGATTGGGGATATTGAACATCACTTTGGATTCACTGGCGCCATCGGATATGTCCAGGTCTTGCAGGCGCAGACCACTCAAATCCAATTTTCCGCTATAAGCTCCGGCTTCGATATCCAGATTGATCGGCGTGGACGAATTCAGGGCAAGGTCCCAACGGTTAGTGATCTTGTCTGAAGGGATGCCGTCAATGGATTTTGTGCTGGTTTGGGTGATGCTGACGGTATTGCCGGTTCGGCTGAGTTCAGGTTTCCAGCCTTCCACATTGTATTCAATGGAACCTGTCACCAATCCATTGGCTCCTCCAACCAGGTTCAACGACCCGGCGCCCATCTTCAAGTTGATGTTGGCAGCGCCGCCTTCGGTGGGCAGGGCTTCGTCGACTTTCATTTCCTGGGTGGGAATTGTTTTCATTTCCGGCACGTTGATGTTAATCGTGCAGGCGAGGGTGGATAACATCAGCACGATCAGTACGAGAATTAAGGGGCGTTTCATCGAGACTCCTTATCTATGCAATGGTACAACAGGGGTTGCAAAATCTACGCCAAGAGGTGGGCGGGTCGATGCAACCCCATCACACTACTCTCGCGGGCTTTCGTCCGGCGGGGGTACAGGTGATACAGGCGGCTGCGGCGCTGCAGGCGTAGCTATTTGTTCTGTTGGCAGGGGAGCGTCGGGTGCGCCTTCCGGGTAGATGCGGGTTCCCAGACGGGTCAGGAAAACACCACCCAATCCAAAGAGACTGATCAACGCGGGGATCAGCCATCCCACGCAGGGAATATAGGCGATCCCATTACCAATCAGAGAAATGACCAGGGTACCCAATCCAGCACTGACCGCCAGCGGCATGCTGGTGTGAAACATCTTTTCAAGCCGCTTCCCAACTTCCAATCCCATGGCAATCCAGCCGTATAGAATTGCCAATCCGAGCGCAAGAGCTGCCAGCAGGCTGACCGGAATGAGGATGATGGTGACGAGCAGGATGATCAACAGCAGCGGCGCCACGACCGCGGTCAATAATCCCATGCCGATTGATTCCATTGGCTTGAGAACGACCGCGTTGGCAATTCGCCCGGTCTGACGGGGCAAAAACATGGTGACGAGAATCGCCAGCGCTGCCAGCGCGAGTGTGCGGAAGAGAAACCACATCACGTCGGAGAAGGGTTGAAAGTTCATACGCACATTGGGCTGATTGAACATGCTGAGATCTTTGAGATTCTGAGGCAGGTATCCAGATCCCTGGATGATGCTGCCGGTGATGCGCGCATTCTCCGAACGGTGCAGCGTTGCCCCCGTGGTGACGACATCTCCATTGATCACCGCGTTGTCGTCCAAGGTGAGTGTACCGCCCAATGCTGTGATGGTGCCATTGACGGTGCCGCTCACAGTGAGGGTACCTCCGGCGATGAAGATATCGCCATTGACCGTGGATTCATTCTGCAGGGTGGCGGTGCCGCCCAGAACTGCCAGGTCTTCATCCAGTGTGTCGCCGCTGGCGAGGGTGTAGGTGCCGCCCAAAACCAGTTGACCGTTTCCGTTGCTGCCTCCTGATTGGGCATGAACCGCGGAAGGGATCAACAGCGCGGCGATCAGACACAGAAAAACCAGAAAGTGGATTCTGTTCTTCATTTTGATTTTGCTCCTTTCGGGGACGCAATCCGCCAGAGACTGTAAAACCAGACCAGGCACAGGACGGCTATGTTGGTGCCCGCCAGGAACCAGATGGGGGTCGGAATGGTAAAGGGTAGATAGCGAAAAATGTTGGAAAGAATTTCACGCCAATCGTTCATTTCGGCGATGACTTGTGACAGATTTCGTCCAAGGGAGAACAGGAACTGTTCAAAGGAGGTGAAGGCGGTTAATTGCTGCACTCCCAGATATCCCAACAATGCCAGCGATGCGCCGCCGAAGATTCCCAGTACGATCCATGTGATCATTCGTTGGCGTGCAGCCAACGCCTGCTGTTTACGTGTTGCCAGCTGCGCCTGCCAGCGTTGGGTAAATCCCGGCGCTGGTGCCATCATGGGCGCGCTTCGCAGACGGTGTTCCATTGCGCGGCTGGCTTTCTCCAGTTGGCTGCAATGAGCGCACTCTTCCAGATGCGTCTTCAGCTTTTGATTTTGCTCCTGTTCGAGCGGTTCTTCTGTGAATAACCATGCTTCAAAAGGCTGGTGATTCATGTTTCCTGCTTTCTGCCAGAACGGATGAATTCTGTCCTTCCAACCAAGAATTTGCCATTTCACGGCGGGCGCGGTGCAGGCGGCTTTTCACCGCGCTGACCGTTAGAGAGAGGGCAGCGGCGATTTCTTCATCCGAAAAATCGTACCAGTATCTCATAATCACCGCGGCGCGATCCTGCGTTCCCAAACCATCGAGCAGTTTGCGAATTTGCTGCTGCTCTTCCGTCTGACGGTAGATTTTTTCAGGTCCGGCGGCAGGGTCGGGAGCATCTTCCTCGGGCAAAATGTCGAGAGGAAGAGTCGCCAGACGTTTGCGGCGGATCTGATCGATGCAATAATGGGCAGCAATGGATAAGAGCCAGGTGGGGAAAGGACGGCTGCGATCATAACGGTTAAGGTTCTGATAAGCGCGCCAGAAGGTCTCCTGTGCGGCATCTTCCGCCTCACCCGCGTCGCCCATCATGCGATAGCAAAGGTTATACACCGGCTTCTGGTACGTTTCGACCAGATGGGTGAATGCTTCGTCATCGCCTTGTTGGGCTCCATCGAGCCACTCCAGATCACTCTGCGCCACACAATGCTCCTGCGGATTGCCTGTTCTGATAAAGTATACGCAGGACTGTATGAAAAGTTGCACGCGCAGTGTTAATACAAAAAATGAGGAAACAGGGAAAACCCAAACGAGGGCATCCATCACAGTAACTCCTTGTGAAAGATCAGCCCTTTGCCTCGAAGGAACTGCATTAAGGGAGGCTTATTGACCAAAAACCATTTCTTCCTTGCCCGCCAGTTTGTCTTGAATGCGGTTAACCACCAGATCGAGGTGCCGCGGTTTGTGTACGAAATCCAGATCATCCGTGCGGATGGTGAGAACCGGGCATAGATCGAACGACGACATCCATTCATCATAAAACGAATCCAGCAGGGTGAGGTAATCGGGATCGATTCCGCTTTCCATGCCGCGACCGCGCGCCTGAATGCGATTGATCAACACGGGTACAGGGGCTTTCAGGTAGATCAGCAGGTCAGGCGGGGGCAGGTTGCGAATCACCAGCGCGAACAGACGGCGATAGGCGTCGAAATCCCGTTCGGATAGATTGCCCATGGCGTGCAGCGCCCGCGCGAAAATGTAAGCGTCTTCGTAGATGCTGCGGTCGATGATGGCGGTACGGGGATCATTGAACAATTCCAGGTGCTGCTCAGCGCGGTGCCCCAAAAAGTAAACCTGGAGGTGAAACGACCAGGTACGCATGTCCTTGTAAAAATCAGGCAGGTAGGGGTTGTCTGTCACGGATTCGTAGGCAGTGCGCCAATTCATCCGGGCGCCGATGCGTTCGGTGAGGGAGGTTTTGCCGGTGCCGATGTTTCCGGCGACGAGAATGAGATGCTTGGACATGAAAACCCTCGGGGAGTTGGAATGGTGAAACCATAGAAATTATAGCACGTTGACTTTGGCATCAGACGGTAAAAGGTG
>JBDKTF010000045.1:0-3100 GCA_039680295.1 Anaerolineaceae bacterium | reverse complement strand
TTGGCAGAGGTGACGGGTGAACTGCGCCGCCGCTGTCTGGATATTCTGCGGCAGGGCTATTCCAGCGAGGCGGAGCGTTTGCTGCGCTGCATGGATGATATCTATGGCGAGCTGGTGACGCTTGACTATCCGGATGCCATCACCAATGGACTGCGCCGCCAGACGGACCTGGTACGCGGCATTGTCGAGCGCACGCGCGGCGATCTGACCATCAGCCTGCGCGAACAGCATCTGGAAAAATCCATGGAAGCGCTGGCGCGGATGCTGCCGAAGGAATAAGCGCACATGCGCACCCTTCGCGCCTCTGAAATTGGCATTTTTCTCTACTGCCAGCGTTCCTGGTGGTATATGCGCCAGGGCGTCGAATCGTCCAATCAGAGTGAGATGGCGGCAGGCACCGAACTGCACCGCCAGCACAGCCGCGGAGTGATGGCAGCGGGTCTGTTCAAAGCCGCTGCTGCGCTGCTCTTTCTGGCGGCGCTGGTGGCGCTGGCGGTTTACCTTACCCACCTGTGGTTGGGGTGAACGATGGACAGCGCGTTAATCATTCTGGCGGTTGTTTTCCTGCTGTTGGCGTTGGCGGCGCTCTGGTTTTCGGGCAGGCAGCGCCGCGCCAGCGGATTGCCCGATGGGCGGGTGATCTATGCCGACCCAAAAACCTGGGGCGCGGTGGAAAAACCGCTCTACGACGCCAGTTTGGGACTGACGGGCAAACCGGATTATCTGGTGCAGCAGGGAAAGCTGATCCTGCCGGTGGAGGTGAAATCGGGACGGGCGCCGCTGGCGCCGCACGACTCGCACATCTTTCAACTGGCAGCCTATTGTCTGCTGGTGGAGCGCGAATACGGTGTGCGTCCCCCATACGGCATTCTCCACTATCCCGAGCGCACCTTTGCCGTGGATTACACACCCGATTTGGAAGCGGCGCTGCTGGAAACGCTGTCTGAAATGCGCGCGCTGGAGCGCCGTGAGACCTGCGACCGTTCGCACGAATCGGCGGCGCGCTGCGCCCGCTGCGGTTACCGCTCGTTATGTGATCAGCGCCTCTGACCTCGCTGCCGCAGGCGGGTATACCCACCTCCCGTCAAAGCGGCTATAATGGAAACCATGACACCCACCTCTTCCCATTCCCCCATTCACAGCATCGCGGTGGCTGCGCATCCCGGCTTGCCCGAAGCTCTGGCGGAATGCCCGCGCATTTGCGCCTACCTTGAGGAACACGGCTTGCGGGTGATTGGCAGTTCGCTGTACGATGAAAAACTGCGCTCGCGCGTTCAGGCAGGCGAGTTTGATGTGCTGCTGGCGTTGGGCGGCGACGGTACCATGCTGCGCGCCGCGCATCTGTGCGCGCCGCTGGGTATTCCCGTGATGGGCATCAACCTGGGGCACTTCGGCTTCCTGATGCAGGTGCAGCGCGAAGATTGGACTTCTGCGGTGGATCGAATGCTGCTGGGTGAGTACTGGCTCGAAAACCGCATGATGCTGCACGTGGATCACTATCGCGGCGATGCGCTGTTGAAGAGCTGGGATAATGTGCTCAACGAAGTAGTGGTCAGCCGCGGTGAAATGGTGCGCCCGGTGCGTTTTTCTGCCAGCGTGGATGGGTACCTTCTGACGACCTATGTGGCGGATGCGCTCATCGCTGCCACGGCGACAGGCTCCACCGCATACGCACTGGCAGCCGGTGGACCGATCATGCCGCCGGAACTGCGCAACATTCTCATTGTTCCCGTGGCGCCGCATCTTTCCATGGACCGCGCCATCATCCTTTCCGAGGGTGTCACGGTGAGCATTAACGTGTATACCAATTATCAGGCTGTGGTCAGTGTGGATGGACAGGCTCCTCTGCCGATGCTGAACGGCGACCGGGTGCAGGTGAGCTGCAGCGGGCACACCGTCCGCTTCATCCGTTTTCAGGATCCCGGCTATTTCTACCGCAACCTCACCGCTCATATGGAGCAGAATCCTACCCGCGATTTGAAATCATGACCGACGACTCTCCCGCTCCCCTGTTTTGCTATAACCATCCGCAAACTGAGACCAACCTGCGCTGCAACCGCTGTGAACGTCCCATTTGCACCAAATGCGCCGTACTGACCCCCACCGGCTACCGCTGCAAGGAATGTGTGCGCGGGCAGCAGAAGGTGTTCGATACCTCGCGCTGGTACGATTACCCGCTGGCATTGGTCATCGCCGCCGGTCTGTCTTATATTGGCGGGCTGTTGGTAACCATGTTGGGTTTATGGGGCTTGCTGCTGGCGCCGGTCGCCGGGATGGTGATTGCCGAGGGAGTGCGCCTGGTGACGCGCAAACGCCGCAGCCGGCGTTTGTTTCAACTGACGGCGGTCGGCGTGGTGGCGGGCGGTTTGCCGCACCTGCTTCTGGCGCTGGGGAGCGTCATTTTCAGTTTCACCAATGCGGGTGTCGGCGCAGGACTGTATTCTCTGCTTCCGGTCATCTGGCCTCTGGCATACTTATTGCTTGTGACTCCTACGGTGTATTACCGCCTTTCCGGGATTCAAATGCGTTAAATCTTCCCCCTTACGGACGGACCCCACCATGCTGATTGAACTGCATATCGACAATTTCGCCATCATCAACCATCTGGAGCTCGAATTCAGTCCTGGTCTGGTAACATTTACCGGTGAGACGGGCGCAGGCAAGTCCATTATTCTGGATGCCATTGAAATGTTGCTGGGCGGAAAAGCGGATCCTGGCTTTATTCGCAGCGGTGTAGACCGGGCGCAGGTGGAGGGAGAATTTCATCTCACCTCGGTGGTGCGTCCGCAGGTGCAGGCGATTTTGGAACGCGAAGATCTGATGGATGATCCCCACCGCATTACCCTGGCGCGTGAAATTCGCCGCGAAGGACGCAGCACGGCGCGCCTGAACGGGCGGGCGGTCAACTCAAGTTTGCTGCGCGAGGTGGGCGCGTATCTGGTGGATATCCACGGTCAATCGGAGCACCTTTCATTGTTGAATGTGCGCCAGCATGTTCACCTGTTGGATCGATACGCAGACACTTCGGCGCGCCTGCAGCAGTACGGCGAGCTGTACCGCAAATTGATGACAGTGCGCCGCGACCTTGAAAACCTGCGCC